>CBFDCH010000001.1:0-20624 GCA_965603235.1 uncultured bacterium
AGCCCCAGGCTCTGCCGAAACCGGACAACTTGTGACCAAATTCAAAGGAGCTGATATAGTCGAACCTGATATGAGAGTTGGCAGGGATATTCTTCATGATTCCGGTTATCTTGGCTACCTGGTCTTCAATCTGGATGGTTTTTCCCAGTGGGGATTGCCTGCCAAAATAGCGCCGGGCCATATCTTCAGTGATTACGATATTCAGGGGTTCCTGCAGGGCGGTGTCGACATTGCCCGCTGCCATTGGAAAGTTGAACATGGAGAACATTGCAGGATCTGCAATAATACCCAGATCCTCATATAGGACACGCTCCTGGTGGCGGAACACATAGCGGGGCAGGCCGGCTATGCGGATAAATTCTTCTATTTCCGGTATTTGCTTCCTGACTGCAGGACCAAGAGGAGCGGGCGTTCCTTCAAAGCCGTTTTTCATGTACTTCTTTCCATAACTCATAAGCCGGAAAATCTGCTCTTTATGCTGATGGAATGAATCGAAGGAACGTTCGTGCTGCACCCAGAACAGGATTAAAAAGGTGCAGGCCAGGCCCAGGGCCAGGCCGAAAATATTGATAAATGAAAAGAGCTTATGTGTTAACAAACGTCTCAAAGAAATTTTAAAATAGTTAATAATCATAGTTTACTCCTATAGAGGTGTAGTTGTTTTTTTCCTTTTTATGTTGGATCAGGACTGCCCGTCCGGCTTAAAGGGCAGCCCTGCCAACGGTCTGGATACTATTGCTTTTTTATCTGATATTTTTGCGGATGATCGGTGGGAATGATGATGGTGCGGCCCTTAATTTTTGTATCCTTGCCGGGGGCAACCAGTGTGGCTGCCCTAGCCACGATCTGTCGTGATTTTTTGTGAAAAGCGAGTTTGCCGACAACGGTCCATTTGCCCTGCTTGGTTTTAATCACCGCTTTGGCCTGGTTGAACAATATCACATCGGCTGAAAATTCCTCCAGCCTGTAGGTTTCCCGGCTGCTGTAAATGACCAGGTTGTCGCTGATATTGAATACTCCACGGTAGACGATCTCATTTACCTTGGCAGGAGGTTCAGTGGAGAAGTCACCCCTAACCGTAAATTTACCGGGATTGTCGATGGGTACCCTGACTTCCAGGCCGGAAGCGGCCACTTCTCCAGAGGGGTTGACCAGGATTCCTTTGCGGGCAACAAAGAGCCGCTCTGTTTTCAACAGCAATAGATGGCCCTTCAGTTTCCAGCGCCCGCTCGAGGAAGGGATTTCCGCCTCGGCTTCGGAAAAATCCATCTTCCCTTGTTTCCTCACATTGCCGGTACTCTGCAGAGTTGTATTAACTGTACAACCCAGTACATTGTTGTATTGGGTATAATAGACCGGATACTTGCTCAGGCCAAGTTTGCTGGAAATTCGCCTGATTTGCTTAACCAGTTGCATCAGTCGGTTGCCTTCAGTCGTGCTGGCTGATTCACGAGGAAGCCCCTTGTGTTGAAAGTGCAAAATTAACATGTCCAGGTGGTCTTTGTGGCGAAAGAGAAAAATTTGATCTTTCCGGTCATTGACGATAAATTCACCGGAATGGGTGTTTTTATTTTTCAGGGGTTGAAACAGGACCTTTCCCCGGATGGAGTTTGCTTGTTTTTTTATTGTTCCATTCAACACCCTGATATTTACATATCTGGTGTTGTGTGAAGAATGGAGGCTCTCTGCATTTACATCTATGGAACTGGCCTGATTTAAGGACCAGGTAAGCTTTTGTTTTAATAATTTATTAATACTCTGTTGGAAAGCCCGCTTACTGAATCTGTCTCCCAGATTCACGGGTAAGAGAGTGAGGGAGTTATCCCTTATATGTTTTGCTCTGGCTGGATCCGTGATCCCGGCGCTTAAGACAAAATAATTCAGTTGTACCGGTAGCAGCCTGATTTTAATGCGGTCGAGCCAGTAGACCAGTTCCTCCTTGACTCGTGTGTCCGGATCTTTTTTTAAGGCCTTTTCCAGAATATCAACCACCTGGCTGGAGTAATTCTTGCCCAGCAAAAATGCCACATTTTTGCGCACCAGGGGATCTCTTTCTTTTTCCAACAGGGAGGCCAGGGTAGGGATGGCAGCGGCCGGATCAAGTCTGATCAGGGAATTGAGTGCCATTAGTTTCAGTTCAGACTCTGTTCGGTTCTCCTTTTTAATTACATCATTGATGTATTTTTTAAACCCGTTTTTGCCCAGCACAACCAGTTCACCGGCAATCTCTATGCGAAGGGAACGGGCATCATCCTGCCACAGGCTCGTGGGGTGGCTCTTGATCAACTCGTTCAACCTGCCGATGGCCTGTTCCTTGACAGCGATTACCTCTTTGATTTTGCTAATTTTCACCGCACCCTTGTTCATGCTGAGGGCCAGCCAGTACAGGGCTTCATCACGCATTTGGCCAGAAGGGTAATTGTGCAGATAATTTTTGAGCTGTGCGTTCGCTTCCTGCCACTCTCTTTGAAAAACATATTTTTTAGCTTTAAAAAAATGGTCCAATTCCCGGGATGCCTGGTCATACTTGCTGGCATCGGTTGCAGGGAACGAAAAAACCAGAATCATTGAAATCAATAGTATCCAAACCATCAAGAATAATTTTTTCATGGATCTCATTGTTTCCTCCTTTTAAATAGTCCCTTCATCTTTCATCAGGGCTCTCAGTTTAAATTTTATTTCCTTCTCCTTGATGATTTTGCCTAAATATGTGGCTGTGTGCCGGTCCTGGGGCCGCAGGTTGGACATGCTGGTCAGGATAAATTCCAGGTCTTCCAATAACAACTGCAGACGCGTCATACTATTTTGGCGGGTCATGGTTTTTAATAACCGGGTTTGTATCAGCATTTCACGGATGATTTTTTTCTCCAGTAAATTGAGTTCTTCGGGCTGGCCGATACGCCTGCTGTTTGTAAAGCCGGTCAACAGCGGGCCTAAACGATCTGCATATTGATGCCACTGGGATTGGCTGGCCTGTGACGCATTTTTGGCAAAGGCTACGGGATTTGTTTTGCCGGGGTTTTGCAGCAGTTTTCTGCCGGCCACATAACCGCCCACAAATACGGTTACAATAACTGATGCTGCAAGCGCCCACCGTTTGAGTGGTGTGAAGGAGATGAATTTTCCCTTTGTACCTGGTAACCGGGCGCTGATTGATTGCCATGACGCTTCCCAGTCCGGTTCAGGGATCGCCTTCTCCTGATCTATAATCAAGTCGTGATATTTACCTGCCTGTTGGAATTTGGCGGCGCAGTCTGTGCAGTCATTGATGTGTCTGTGTAAATCATTTTCTTCGGTTTCACTTAATTGTCCATAGATCTGCACAGACACTAATTTTTTATATTCCTCACAATTCATCTGGCCTCCCATAGCGGTTCCAGCCTTACCTTAAGCTTGATTATGGCCCGGGAAAGCTGGGTCTTGACATTGCTCTGGCTGCATTTCAGGGAATCAGCGATTTCTGCAATGGGCAGGTGTTGCGAATGGCGTAGATCGAAGATGATCTTCTGTTTGTGGGACAGAGCGTCAAGGGCCTGATTCAATTTTATCAGCAGGTGATATTTAATGGCCCTTTCCTCAGGAGACTGGCTATCATCCTGTGGCTCGGCAAAACATTCATGCAGTGCCTCAATGGCATGAGTTTTTCGCCGTTTTGATTTTCTCAGGTGTTCAATGGTGGTATGAATGGTGATCTTGTTCAGCCAGGAGATGAAACTGGTCCGACCGCTTTTTTTTAATTTTGATATGTTTTTAAAGGCTTTTATGAAGGTTTCCTGCATGATATCCTCGGCGTCCTGCTGGTTGCGGATATAGCGATATGCAAGTCGGTACACCTGTTGGCGGTATTGATCATATATTTGCCTGAAGGCTTTGGCATTGCCCTCGCGGGCCAGCAGGATGATCAAATCGTTGTTCATGTTCTCCATAACACAACCTTTTTCATATGGGTAGGACGACTAATACATCGCCCAGGTCTACAAAAAAAAATCCCTTTCAGTTTTAAGCGAAAAACAAATATAATCCAAGGGACAAATTGAGCTGAACAACCTTGAGTGATCTCAGCCCTTTAATTTAAGGCTGCTCACCATAATTTTCCAGTTGCCCGAAGGAGTGGGCTGGCGGGAGTAGATGCGGTTGTGGCTGTCGACGTATTCCGGCAGGCCGTGTTTAAAGGGGGTGCGGCCCAGGTAGTTACCCTGATTGTCGTATAGATCCAAATATATTTTACACTCATCTTTTCCCTGGTGGGGACGTGCGATTTTATTATCACTCCAGCAGACCAGCAGGTATCCTTCGGCTGTGATCAACAGGTTGTGGATCAGGCACAGGCGCCGGATACCGTAATAGGCAAGTTTATTCTCATCCATGTGGGCCCACTCCAGGGGATATTCATATACATCGGCAGGGAAAAATTGGTGCCCCGTCACCCTTTTCTTGTTGCCGAAGCGGTCGTATTGCCACACCCGGTAGGGATTGTTGGGGCAGGCAAAAGCAATAAAAATGGCTCCGTTACGGTTGGTGGTGCATACGGTTTGGGCCAGAGAGGCTGTTTTTTCGTATTTGACAAAATCGATGGGTAGATAATTAAAAAATTCCCCCTCCTTGTCTCCTGTTACATTAAACACTTCAATGGCATTATCAGTGGGCAGGATGCGAAAGTTGTGACTTAAAAAACGGTTGTGGTCCAGCTTAAAAATCTGCTGACGCAGGCGGATACCTTTAAGCTTCCGTTTTTGCAGTTTTTGAAAATCGGCGCTAAAGCCGTAAATGAACCAGGGTTTGTGCAGGTCCAGTCCCAATATGCGGTTGCTTCCCATGTCCAGGAAAAGGTCTAACTTCAGGCCGTTGACAAAGGTGTACCACTTTCCAGCTGTAATACGGTAGAGGCCGTTGTACTGCTTGCGCCCTTTGATCACCGTATCCCATGCCGAGAAATGGGGGCGGCCGCGAAACAACGATATGGAATTGATGTGCTTAAAGCCGTCATCAATTTGAAAGAGGTAACTTATTTGAATGGTATTGGTGCCAGGTTGGTTTGATACGCAAATCTCATCTTCTGCAATGTTGATTTTGGGTTTTCCTTTTGCATATTGGCTATAAAAGGCCTTGGGGGAGGTATTTAACGTTCTTTTTATGAATGATTCAATATCTCTATGTGCCGATTTGCGGCTGAATTTGGGATCCAGAGGATGCTTGACCTTTTTCCATTTGATAAAGTAGTTCAGGCTGCCGGTATAATATTGCTGCTGCCGGGTGGTGATTTTCTTTTTCTGACCTGCCGGAAAAACCAGGGATTTCATCAAAAACAAAATTAAAAGGAGTATCCCTCCTGCTCTCATTTTTACTTCTCTCCCAAGGATTATAATATCCAATAAGAATACAATACTTACTTTTTGTCAACCCCGGTTCGTTTAAACACAGATATTATTTTTTGGTTTTTTCGAATTATTGTTTGTTTTTTTTCGTATATAGGAATGGAAACTTATTGAGGAGATTAAGATGAGGGTAAAAACATTTTTTGTAGTGGTATTTATTTTTGCCTTTTCAGTAATGGCTGCAGCGGACAAGGTAATTCCTCTAACTGACCTGAATAAGCCTGGTACATTGGGGGTTTACAACGACCAAATCTATATTGTCGAGGATTTTAATGTTTACATCTATTCCCTGAAGGATGGCAAGCTGATAAAAAAAATTGGTAAAAAGGGTCAGGGTCCCAAAGAGATGGTTTCCCCACCCTTCTGGGGCATGCAGGTTTTGTTTAAGCCGGACAAATTTTATGTGATGAGCCAGGGCAAGGTAACTTTTTTCTCATTTAGGGGGGAATATATTGAGGAAAAGAAACATGCTGCATTTTTCGGCCTTAGCCCCTTCTTTCCTATAAAAGAAAAATATGTAGGCCTTGGGTTTAAACAAAAAGATGGCAAGAATTTTTTGTCCATCAACCTGTTTGACAAAGATCTGAAAAAGATCAAAGAGGTAATCTCTTACCAGCTGGAGGGCTCACAAACCCGCCAGAAGGTACTCAATTTCAGCGCTGCTTTTCAAACCTATAAGGGTCAACTATTTGTTGCTCATCCCAAGAATTTTGGCGTGGATGTGTTTGATGATACCGGTAAAAAACTTTACTCCTTTACCCATGATCATAAAAGGGTGAAATTTACAGACCAACACCGGGAGAATGTCTGGTCCTGGGCCAAAACCCATCCGGTGTTAAAGGCGGGAATTGACAATTTAAAAACTCTATGGCAGTTTCCCCAGATATTACCAGCCATTAGGATTATTTATGCTGATAGCAACAAACTCTATGTGCAAACCTATAAAATTGAAAAGGGCAAAACTGAGTTTCTAATTTTTGATCTAAAAGGAAAATTTCTGAAAAAGGCATTGTTAAAGCTGGAAAATGACGCTTATATGGACCCACAGATTAAGTACACCATATACAATGACCAACTCTTCCAAATCATTGAGAATGAGGATGATGAGGAGTGGGAACTCCACATCACCAGGATTAGGTAATCAGAGCTTAGAAAAATGTCGAAGTAGAAAATTATTGCTGCGTCCATTTCAGTTGAAAAATTTACCAATGAACATGATAATATTAACAGGGGAGTTTAAAATGAAGATAAAAACCTTTTTGGTTGTAATGGTCATGATGGTTTCCTCTATACTTGCTGCAGCGGATAAGGTAATCACCCTGGGGGAAATTGGCAAGCCGGATGGTATTGCGGTTGATGATCAGCAAATATATATTGCCGAAGTAGCGACAATATATATATTGTCCAGGGATGGCAAATTAAAGAAAAAATTTGGCAAGCGGGGTGAAGGGCCTGAGGAATTTTTAGTTGTGCCAAACCTTCCCCTAAATATCACCTGCCGGCCAGATGATTTGGTGATAGGCAGTTTTGGCAAAGTCTCATATTACAGTAAAGATGGCGTGTACAAGAGAGAAAAAAAAGTCGGGGCCGGCTTGTTTAACGGCCTGTTCAGGCCGATAGGGGATGGCTTTGTAGGCATGCGTGTCACTTCCAAGGATAATATTGCCTATGTGTCGGTTACCCTCTTTGATGCCAGCCTGAAGCCCGGCGCCGAACTTTACAAGTTCCCTGCAACAAATAAGGCTGGCAAACGGGTCTTATTGAGACAGGCCTTTGATTTCCGCCCCTATAAGAACCAGATTTTTACCACCGGCAAAGAGGGATTATCAGTAGATGTAATGGATGCCAGCGGCAAGAAGTTATATGGCATCTCCTATAAGGATTACAAAAAGAGAAAAATTACTTCCAAAGATATTGAGAATATGAAAAAGACCCTTAAGTTAATGCTGCGGGGTCAATATGATCAATTCAAAAACCTCTTTGTTTATCCCACCGACTATTTTCCCGCGGTTCAGAGTATTGAGGTTACCGGCGATGTGCTTTACGTTCTTACCTGGAATATGCAGGATGAAAAGAATGTGGTCTTTCTATTTGATTTAAAGGGAAAATTTTTAAAAAAAGCAATCATTCCCTTCTACATGATGGATGCCTTCCGTCCCTGGCCTTTTGTAATTTTCAAGGAGCAGATCTTCCAGATTTTCGAAAATGAAGACGACGAGGAGTGGGAACTCCACATCACCAGTATCAAAACAGGTAATTTAATTGAGAAGGAGGGTCACCAGGCAGCATACACACCAAACAATGGCCAGACCGATTATAGTCCTCAACCGTTTTTTATAAAACAAAATTTTTTGGTCACCCAGATTGTGGTCTGAAAAAATGAATTTCATGACATTTATGGCTTGGGCGGGAGTGGAATAGTACATAAATCTGGAGATTTTTTTCCCTAAATTCAATTTCTCCAACTCCAACTCATGGTTCTCTTCCAGATGCCACCTTAATTTAACGATATATAAGGCATACAGAACCATCAAGATCAGTAATGAAGCCATCGATAGTATGGCCAGGTTTAAATATTGTGCCATTCTCTCATTTCCACTTTAGTTATTGTATCAGAATATAGAGTTTTTGTTTATCCACCCATGATCCATTTAGAAAATTTGGCGCCTGTCCCCAATTTTGCCACTGCGAAGCAACACGGGCAAAATTCGGGAAGGGTCACTGACCCCACCTTTTCAAACACTGCGAAGCAACACGGCCAAAATTTAGGAGGACGCACCGCGTCTACATCATTTAAATCCTTTTTTATTCTTTAAAAGAGCGGATATTGATTCTCAGGGCGAAGGGGACAGCCAGAACAGCCAGCACCGCGGCCAGGATATAGGTGGTGTCCAGGCCCAGCAGATCTCCGAGAACGCCGATCAGCAGATTGGTGATTGCTTGCATGAAAAAATTGATGGTCATGTAGATGCTGTTAACAAAGGCCGGCCGGTCGCTGCCCGTTTCCTGGAACAGGGCCAGCATTACCGGATTGGGGGCAAAGAGGAAAAATCCAATTAATATTAATAGCGGAAAAGTGAAAAATCCTTTGAGCAGCAAAAAGAGTCCCATCAGCAGGGGAGAAACTGAGGCAATAATGACCAGGGTGGTTTTGCGGCCGATCTTATCCGAGAGCGAACCGCAATAGAGGGTGCCGGCTGCCCCGGCAAATTGCAAAACAGCCAGAGAAATCCCGGCCATCCACAGGGTGTCGCCCCGGTTCAGATTGAGGTAGATCGGCAAAAAAGTAGTGAGCGCTGATTTCATGAGAGCCCTGGAAAGGGTAAAACCGCTGATTATTAAAAAGAGGGGCATCAGGTGGTTGAGGGTGCTCTTAATGTCCCGTTTTTTTTGTTTTTGCTCGAAATCATCGGCGATACGCACTTTACGGACCCGGAAATAGAGGACCATGGAAGTCCCTAGGCCAAAGGGGATCAAACGCCAGGTGCCCTCCAGTCCCCACATAGAGACTGCCCAGAGGATAATGATGGGACCCAGGGTGCGGGCCAGTTCTCCACCCATCATGTAAAAACTCATGCCCATGCCGGTGCGTTCACCCGACACTCGTTTGATCATTACCGGGGCTGGAACGTGGAAGATGGTGGCACTGATACCCATGATCAGGCAGAGGATGAGCAGCATCAGGTAGTGGGGGGCTACGCCCAGCAGGCTCATGCTGACGGAGGTGATTGATGGGGCGATGATGATAAAATAGCGCAGGCTGAGTTTATCGGCCAGGAGGCCGATAAAAGGATTTAATAAAGAGGGTACCCGTTGGATGAAGGAGAGCAAACCGGCAAGGGTATAGCCCATGTGCAGTTTGGCTATCAGCAGGGGCAGAATCGGGGCCAAGAAGGATGAGTAGATGTCGTGGAGCATGTGGGCAAAGGAGATGGTAAGTACATTGCTCCACTGAAATTTTTTGCCCTTTTCCATCCCTCATTTTCTATTAATTTTTGTTGTATGTCAACGAATTTGCTGCCTGATCCTTATCTCGTTTTGGTTTGAAATTTCAAGGGTGTTGTTTTAAAATCAAGATTGAGGGGATTGATATGGAAGATAAGACGATAAACCAACAGCAAATCATTGATCTGGCCCGGGAATTTCAGCGGAGCCGTGTATTGCTGACTGCGGTTGAGTTGGATGTATTTACCAACCTGGGAGAAGGTGAGCAAAGCGCTGCCCAGTTGGCTGAGACTGTGTCAGCCGATGCGAAAGGAGTGGAACGCCTGCTGAACGCCCTGGTATCCCTTGGTTATTTACATAAGGAGGGTAATTGTTTTGCCAACACTCCAGTTGGTCAACGTTTTCTGAATCAAAAGAGTCCGGAGTTCATCTGGAGGTTGAAACACGCGGTCAATCAGTGGCATAGCTGGAGCACGTTAACCGAGGCTGTCAAAGAGGGAACCTCTGTTCTGCCGCAAACCACTGGTAACGAGAAGGCGGTCCGCACCAATGCCTTTATCGGTTCAATGCATTACCGGGCCCTGCAGAATGCCAGGCAGATGGTCGATGATTTGGGCTTGGACAACCTGGATGGCGTGTTGGATGTGGGCGGTGGGTCAGGAGCTTATGCCATGGCCTTTATCCAGGCTGGAAAAGCCAAAAGAGCAACCATTCAAGACCGCGAACATGTCATCCCTCTGACTGAAAAATATATTGCTGAGGCAGGCTTATCCGACAATGTGTCCACTCTGGCCGGAGATTACCACACTATTGATTTTGGCACAGGCTTCGACCTGGTTATCATGTCCGCCATCCTGCATATTAACTCAGAAGATGAGAATGCTAGACTGATTGAGAGGGGAGTGGCAGCCTTAAACAGCGGCGGTTTTTTGTTGATTCAGGAATTTATTATTGATGAGTTGAGAACCTCTCCGCCGCATGCCGCAATTTTTTCCCTCAACATGTTGGTGGGAACCGCAAAAGGTGATACTTATACGGAAAGACAATACCGGCAATGGATGGAGCTGGCCGGCCTGACAGAGATTGTGCGTCACGATTTCAGCTCACGGCATAATATTCTTGTGGGTAAAAAAAGGTAGGTTGAGGGCAAACCAGAATCTAAGGTCTGATATTAGCAAAAAGGGTGCGTAATTCCATGGGCTGTTGAATGACCAGGCGGGCTCCGGCATTCAGCAGCTCCTTCTCGTCCCGGAAACCCCACAGAGCGCCGACCGATATCATTCCTGCCTGCTTGCCAGTCTCCATATCCACGCCGGAATCCCCGACAAAGATCATTTGTGCTGCCGGTATATCCAGACTCTGACAAATCTCCAACGCTGCCATAGGGTCCGGTTTAAGGGGCATGCCGGGTTTGGCGCCAGATACCCTGGCAAAGGGCCATTTACCCAGCAGTTTGATGGCAATCCTCTGGGCGGTATCCTCTGACTTATTGGTGAGGATGGTCATGGCGATGCGATTGGTCAGTAAAAAATTGAGTAAATCAGGAATCCCCGGATAGAGGGGCGTTTTTTGCAGCCATATTTGCTGATATTCGGTCCGATATGCTTCGATCAAAGCGGGAATATCCGTTTTTCTACAATACTTTACGGGCAGGGATCTTCTGACCAGTTTCTCCAGGCCGTCCCCAACAAAAAAGCGGTAGGTTTTTTCAGTATGGGTGGGCAGGCCCCTGGCAGTCAGAACGCTGTTCATGGAGAAGGCAATCGATTCCAGGGAATCTACCAGTGTGCCGTCCAGGTCAAAAATTACCCCTCTGGGTGAATTGATCTCGATTTGCATAAGGGGCTATTATATCTTATTTTAACTTTGGGGGAAAGATGCGTCCTGATTTCTGCCAGGAGTGGATAGACCAGCTGAAACCAGTTACCAGGTATTCTTCGATATCCCCCATGTAGTATCCCCTCCACTTCTTGAATCCGGAATAATACATATAGCGTCGTGTTCTCTGGTCTGTATTTTTAACCTTAAAAACGGATTTGCCGGCAACCTGTGCAGGTATATTCAGTGTGTCCAGAACTGTTTTACTGATGTCGGCCAAGGTTACAGGCGCATCGGAAATGGTTAAACCATCTTTTTTGCTCGAAAAAGGTTTTACCAACATCAGGGGAATGGCCCCGGATATTACCTTCTGCATATGGGGACTTACCTGTGAGGGCTGGTGGGATGGATCCCTGGCAGCGTGGTTAATGTGGGTAATGCCAAAGTGACCGGTGCCATGGTCTCCCATGATAAAAACCATAGAATTTTGATAAATTCCTCTAGATCGGAAATAATCGAGGCACTCTCGGACATGCTTTAGCAGGCATCTGGCAGCTTCCTTTAAATTGTCTCGCGTAAAGGGTAGTTCTTTATGAAATGAACAGTTTTTACCCAAACGCAGAGGCGGGTGGAGCCCCTTAATGTGGTAATATTTAAATGTCGGAACTTTTTCATCTACCTGGAGTTGGTGTGTTATGCTCCAGAAAAAATCCAGGTCACGACAGCGAAAACTACCTTTTCTGGATTTCCGCCGGACTCGGGTTTCCCTTTTACTGCCCCGTGTCCGTGCTTGTGGAAGTTTATTGACCGCTGAACTGATTAACCAGTGATGGTTATTGCATATATACTTTTTGAAAAAATGGGGTACATGTTTAAACAGAGAAACATCAATCAATGTGGCAGTATCTTTCAGGTTGATTTTGAAAGGCTGTTTCTTTTGCACAAAATTTGTGGCAACCCGGTTGCTCAAATGAATGGTATTGGGATTGGCATAGATATGCACTCGATATCCCCTCTCTTTGAGAATTTTAGGCAGGGAGTTCTGAAGGTATATGCGGCGGCGGAAGTCGGGAAAAGATTCAGAATTGTCATAATATTGTCCGGTTAAAATAACCGGCACTGAAGGGATTGTTGAGGGGAATCCGCCCAGACAATTACGAAAAAAAGTAAAATCTTTGAATGTTTTTTTAAGGTCCGGGTCTTCGTTAACGAATTCCTGGAAAAGATCGGCAGGAAAGGCATCCAGTACCAGTATGATGATGTTCCTTTTAGCGGAAAACGCATATTTGCAGGTTTCATCCACGCGTAAAGGAAGATTACCAGTCAAATTGTTATTCTTTACCAGGAGAGGGATCAGGGCAATGGCTTGGACCAAAATGATGATGGGAGCCACATATTTGACCATTTTATAGACAGTTCTGTAACCCAGCCAGGATACAGCCAAAACCCCAATCCAGATGGTAGTATCAATCACCCCGTAGATTAGTTTTTCATTAAACTGGATGGATATACCGGTCAATGCACCGTAATCCCACCGAATAATGTTGCCTTGCAGCCATACCAGGAAGGAGAGCGCCATGGTTATGGCCAGACCTCTCTGGTGGTGTTTCCCTTTGAAAGGAGTTAAAATAGCAGTTGGGATAACAATAATAAAGAGGCAAACAATAAGGAGTAGTGGAAATAGGTTTAAAAACTGAGCGCTAAATTCACTCTGGTTGTAAATATAGATAAATGCCGGAGTAAAAATGAATAGGGTTACTGATAGGGAGGAAGTGACCAGCAAGGATAAAGTGAATCTCTTTTTGAATGAATCTCTCTCCATTTATGTAAATAACTCTCCTTTTTTCCCAGTTGAAATATTAATTTAAAACAAATTTATTGTAAAGATAAAAGTTTATTTTTTAATCCTCTCCCTGCTGACCAGGAAAATATGGGGACGGTTGGATATGGGATTGTTTTTAACCAGCACCACGGTTTGGTAAACCTCTTCAATAGTAGTATAGGTTAGTACATCTTCCGGGGTGCCCAGCTTATGTACTCTGCCCTTGTTTAACAGGAGCAGATGATGGCAGTATTCGCTGGCCAGGTTCAGGTCATGAAGTACCATAATAACGGTCAGGCCCTGCTGCCGGTTTAGCCGTTTGATCAGGTCCATAATGGCTACCTGATGGGCAATGTCAAGGAAGGAGGTAGGTTCATCCAGGATCAATAATTCGGGTTGCTGGCATAAGGCTCTGGCAATAGCGGCCAATTGCTGCTCCCCTCCGCTCATTTCAGACAGCGGTTGCTGGGCGTATTGGCTGAGTCCTGTTTGATCCAGTGATTGTTCCATGATTTGAAAATCCCTTTTGTTTTCAAAAAATTGTAACTTCTGGTAGTGGGGTGTACGGCCCAGTAATACATATTCCTGAACGCTCATGAAACTGGCGGCCGGTTGTTGGGAAACCACGGCCATTTGCCGGGCCAGCTCCCTGTGTGTCATATTTTCAATGGATTGCCCTTTTAAACCAATCTCCCCCGATTCTATTTTGATTAATTTGGTAATTGCCCGTATTAATGTGGTTTTTCCGGACCCGTTAGGGCCAATCACGCCCAGAATATCCCCGGTCTCCAAGCTAAGGTTGATGTCTTTTATCTTAAAACTTTCGTAACCGCAGGTGAGTTGATTCAGGTGCAGGATTGTTTTATTCACAGGTGCACCTTCCGTTTGCTGAGTGCATAGATAAAGAGTGTACCTCCCAATATACCTGTTATGATACCCACTGGCAGCTCAATAGGGGCAATGATGGTACGGGCCAGGGTGTCGCAGACAATTAAAAATATAGCTCCAGCTAAAAATGAACAGGCCAGGAGGATACGGTGGTCGTGCCCTACCAGTATGCGTACAAAATGTGGTACAACCAGGCCGATAAAACCAATAATACCTGCCACAGAAACGGCATATCCGGTGAGCAGAGAGGCGATTATAAAAATATACCGCTTGGTTTTCTCCGTATCGATTCCCAGGTGGCGGGCCTCATCCTCCCCCAGAGCCAGGGCATTTAATTTAAGGCACAGCAGGTACGAGATTGCCAGTCCCGCCAGGGCAATGACAATGGCCATTTTTATCAACAGCCAGTCCGGCTCCTCCAGGGATCCCATAATCCAGTAGATAATTCACTGTAGATCTTCAGTCCGGGCAATAGCCATCAGCAGCATCATCAGAGCGGATGAGATAAAACTGATCATTACACCGGTTAACAGCAAGCCCTGGATTTTTAACATGCCCCTTTTTACGCTGAGAGTGTAGAGGAAAAACACAACCAGCATGGCTCCCAAAAAACCACTGAAGGGCATGGTGAAGGGGCCACCGATACGGCTGATCTTGAATACGAGGCTCAAGCAAACTCCCAGAGCGGCGCCGCCGGAAATTCCCAGCGTATAGGGCTCAACCAGGGGATTGCGGAACATTCCCTGTAACAAAACTCCGGCCAGGCTCAGGGAACCTCCCACAGCAAATCCCAGCAGTACGCGCGGCAGGCGAATATTGAAGAGGATGCTATATTCAGCACCTCCTTTCCCCTCCGTTAAAACAGCCCAGATTTTTTTAAGGGGGATGTAAGCGGTACCAATGCCGATAGAGAGAAAGGCTACGCCCAGCAGCAATCCCAAAAGTAAAAAAAACCAGAACCAGCGGTTGGATTGTTTATGTTTCATTTTAATCTATTTGACTCACGCCCGCTTCGGCAAAAGTGGCCATTTGGATAAGAATCCTCACGGCTGCGTCAACGATGTGAATTCCCAGAACCGCTCCTGTGCCTTCACCCAGGCGCAGGTTTAAATCGAGCAGTGGTTTAAGGCCAAGGTGGTCCAATACCACTTGGTGGCCGGTTTCCGCCGACATATGGGAGGCGATCAAGTACTCTTTTAATCGAGGTTGCAGGCTGAGTGCAATCAGGGCTGCCGCGCCGGAGATAAATCCGTCCAGCACGACTGGTACTTTATTAGCGGCTGCTGCCAGGATAACTCCGCTTAGGCCTCCGATTTCATAGCCGCCCACCTTGGCCAGTACATCTATTGGATCTCGGGGATCGGGTTGGTTAAGTGCCAGGGCTTGAGAAATAAGGGCTGATTTATGCTTTCGAGTCTGCGGACTGATTCCTGTGCCCAATCCAGTGACTCTATCGACGGGTGTCCGGCTGATACAGGCGGTGATCGCACTGGCAGCTGTGGTGTTGCCGATGCCCATGTCCCCGGTTCCCACAATATCTATTCTCTGCGGGTGTTGTTCTTGCTGGAATAACTCTATTCCCCTCTTTATAGCGAGGATGGCTTCTTCCCGGGTCATGGCAGGCCCTTGGGTCATGTTGGCAGTACCGAGACCGATTTTTAAATCATGGACGTGTGGATCCGGGATTGTGTCGGCCGCTACCCCAAAATCGGCCACAACCACCCGGGCATTTATTTGTCGAGCCAATACATTGATTGCTGCCCCGCCGCTGACAAAATTCTGCACCATCTGGGCGGTGACTTCCTGCGGATAGGCGCTCACCCCCTCACGTGCAATACCATGATCTGCGCAGAGGGTGAAAACAACCCTGGTTTTCAATTGAGGGGATGTTTTGCCGCTGATGGCCGCCACCTGCCTCGCCAATTCCTCCAATCTGCCCAAGCTTCCCTGGGGTTTCGTAAGGGAGTCCAGGTGCTGCTGGGCCTGCTCCTTTAGTTTGAGATCCGGTTCCTTGATCCCTCCAATTAACCTCTTGATCGATTCCATGTTCTTCTCTTTTATATCTATATGTACTCAAAAGCAATTGGAACGAGTCAGGGTACTTTGTAGGTTTTGCGGAAAATGCTTATTTCACTCTCTGTTAACTCGCGCCAGTGGCCGGTGGGGAGTTTTTTAAGTTGTATGGTACCGATAGCGGTTCTCTTGAGTTTCTGCACCGGGTGGCCGGTAAACTTGAACAGGTTGCGAATGATATGTTTCTTCCCTTCCACAATTTGTACCCTAAGCCAACTATTGTTCTGCTTGGTTTTTTTAGTAAAGCGGATTTCCAGGGGTTTGATACGTAAGCCATTGATCACTGCCCCTCGATCGAGTAGTCGTTTCCGGGTTTCCTCGCTGATTTCTCCCCGGATCTTAATCATGTATGTTTTGACAATACCATTTTTCGGTGAGATGATGAAATTGGCCAGGTCACCATCGTTTGTTAATAATATGAGACCCTCGGAATGGTAGTCCAGACGACCCACCGGATACACCCTCTCCTTTATGCCCCGAATAAACTCTGGTATGGTGGGGCGTTTCTGTGGATCATTGAGTGAAGAAATCACTCCATCGGGTTTATTGAAAATAAAATATGATCTTTTTTGCTGTGTTGGGAATTTTAGTTCTTTGTGATTTAAAGTGACCTGATCCTTATGGCAATCAACCAGAAAATTGGGATCTGTTACCACCGTCTGATTGACCTTGAGTTGGCCGGCGTGGATCATCTCCCTGATTTTACGGCGACTGTCAACTCCTACGGTTTGAATGAACTTTTGCAATTTAATTTTTGTTTCTTGTTTCATTTTTGGATATCCAGTCGTTTCATCAATTCTGACAGAGTAGTGGCTTTTAAGCCCAATTGAGCGGCCGCTTTTTTCTGGATCCACTCATGTTTTTCAAGGGCTTCCAGGATCATTGTTCTCTTATAACTATCCATCTTTTCATAAAAATTTCCTTTATGATTCTGTTGGTTTTCCGTGACAAGATCTTTACTCAGCAGGTCAGGAGTCAGGGATTTAGAGGAGGTCAGCAGTATGGAGCGGATAATCGTGTTTTCCAGTTCGCGTACGTTGCCGGGCCAATTGTATTCGAATAAAACCTGCAAAAAGCTATCCTCCATCCTATCAATGATCTTATTGTTCTCTTCGCTGTATTTGGCAATAAAGTGATTGGCCAACAATGGGATGTCTTCTTTGCGTTCCCGCAGTGGCGGCATATGGATATTGATAATGTTCAGGCGGTAATATAGGTCTTCACGGAATTCCTTGGTCTTGATTTTTTCTTTCAAATCAACATTGGTGGCAGCCACAATTCTTACATCCACTTTAAAGGATTTGCTATTGCCCAGAGGCTGGATCTCCTTTTCCTGGATTACCCTGAGGATTTTAGCCTGGGTCTCAGCGGTCAGATTGGCAATCTCATCAAAGAAGATGATACCCTTGTCAGCTTCCTCGAAGATTCCCTTTTTATCTGTGTAAGCACCGGTAAATGCTCCCTTTTTGTATCCGAATAGCAGGCTTTCAAACAGGGTGGGCGGAATATTACTGGAATTAAAGGATAGGAATGGTTTATCTCTCCTGTTTGAATTCTGGTAAATGGCTTTGGCAATCAACTCCTTTCCAGTTCCACTCTCACCGGTGATCAGAACTGTTGAGCTGGTGTCTGCCACGCTTTCCACTATCTGCAGGCTCTTTCTCAGCACCCGGCTCTTGCCAATGATATTGTCAAATGAAAACCGTTCGCTCAAGACTTTTTTCAACTGGATGTTTTCCTTGCACAGGTCCTTTTGCTTGATAGCTCTGTCGATTTTTAGTTTTAGCTCAACGTTGTTGAACGGTTTTTGCAGATAATCCAGGGCTCCCAGCTTAATGGCTTCGATGGCTGATTCAATGGTACCATAGGCGGTCAAGAAAATGACCTTCACTTCCGGATCACTTTTTTTTATCTCCTGAAAAATCTCAATCCCGGATGTGCCGGGAATCAATAGGTCCATAATAACAATATCAACCGTGCCGGAGTGGTTGGTTTTGGCCTGGCTCTTATTCTCAGAGACGATTAATGTATATTCCGGTTCCTTAAAGATGCGCCTGAAAATATCATGGATAATACTCTCATCATCAACCAGATGGATGATTTTGCTGCTCATAGTTTGATTCTCCTTAATGGTGTTTTTAAGGGAAAAGTGATCATGAAGGCATTGCCCTTCTTGCTGCTGGTGTCAATCTTGATATCACCATAATGGTCTTTAATGATGTTGTAGCTGATAGAGAGTCCCAGGCCGGTCCCTTCTCCCTGGCCCTTGGTTGTAAAGAAGGGATCGAATATTTTTTTGGCATCTTTTTCAGGGATACCCTTGCCATTATCAGAGATTTTCAGATGTAAATGTTCGTTGTCTTCACTGCCGTTGATGGTTATGATTCCCCGGGCATGCTCAATGGCATCCACGGAATTGATTAGTATGTTTATAAAAAGCTGTTGGAGGCGGGTGGAATAGCCGAAAAGTTTTTGCTTGAATTTGTACTCTTTTTTCAAAAGGATATTCTTTTTTTTTAATTTGTGTTCTACCAGGGATATGCTTTCATTGATGGTTTTGTTCAGGTCCACCTCAGCGGGCGATTCACCTTTTTGGCGGGAGAAATCGAGTAGGGTCCGGATGATCTTGTTGGCCCGCTGCACCTGTTCCTGCATTTTGCTGATAAATTCCGGGTAATCAGGGGTTTCCGGGTTGTCCAGCAAGAGCTGGCAATAGGAAGAGATTCCGGTCAGCGGCGTGTTGATCTCATGGGCAATTCCTGCGGACAGCAGTCCCAGTGAGGCCATTTTTTCCGAAGTTATTAATTGATTCTGGATGCGGATTTTTTCAGTAACATCCTCAAAAACCAGGATCGTACCAATGTCTTTGGCTGTGTTGTCACGAAGCGGTGAGAGATAAATGTCAAAAATGAATTCCCGCTCCTGAATATCAATCTCTACATTATGTAGAACTCCCTGCTTTTGTTTATTGATGCTCTTCCACAATTTGGCGCCAAACACAGAGATGGCTTTGTTATTCATGGCTTTGTCAGCAGGGATTTTAAAATTTATCTCCATGAAACGATTCCAGGTATTAATAATGTTCAGCCGGGATAACACCACAATACCCAGATTAATATTGAGGATGATGTTTTCGTTAAATTCCTTGAGGAGATTTATCTTGTCGAGCTGACTTTCCAGCTCTGAGTAGAGGGATGCATTTTCAACGGAAAGGGTTAAAGACGGCGTTAGGTTAAACATTACCTCCCAATCCTCCACAGAAAGAAAATTATTGTTTTTTTTAGGGCCAAATGCCACCAATCCGATCAAAGTTCCATGGGTTTTCAACGGCAGGAATTGAGAGTATTTCTCACCCTTTAAGGTTTCGTAATCCTTATTGAATTTACGGGAAAATTCATTTGGTGAGTAGATAATCATATGATCCCGCTTAAGTAATTCGTTCTGGAATCCCCGTGACAGGGTGATTCGTTGTTGCTGGGGCAGCATGTAATAGATGTTTTTTTTGGTGTGAATCATCAGGCTGCTGCCTCTCAGTTGCAGCCCGTTGTTAATCGTATTGAGGAAGTTTACTGCCAGAGATGAGATGTTACGTTCAGTCTGGATTGAATGGCTGAGTTCCTTCAACTTTTTTTTAAAATTGTAAGTGCCCTTGAAAAAAATTTGTTCAAAATATTTCTGAATGGTTTCCTCGATGGGTCTGAAAAGCAATCCGCCGGTAAAAATTGTGGCAGTGGCCCAGAAAACCACCAGGGCGATATTATTTTCTATATTTATATTTAATAAAAAATAGAGGGAGAAGATAAAGAGAAATATAGAAGAAATAAAGATGGTTTTTTTTATAATGGCCTCAATGTCAGTAAAGCGCCTGCGGCTGAGGAAGTAGGAGAGACTCATGGGCAGAAATACCAGGGAAAACAGGGCCATGTTGGCTAGAAAAGTGGTCTGTTGGGTAGAGGGCTGCAGCAGGATCAGCAATAACAGGTTGGGTATACTGACTACGATTCCGGCGGCCGGGATGATTAATTTATTTTGCCTTCTCTTGATAATTAGAGTCAGGCAGGCCTGCATGAAAAATATGAAAGAGAGCAGTACAAAAAAAGCGAAATACTTCATTGAGATGCTGCGAAAATGGTTGATGATTGTGATCAGGTTTTCCGGGATGGGATTTTTAAAATTATTCAGAATGAAAAAAAATGTGGCGGTGAACAGGGTGATAGGAATGGTATAGATAAAAAAGAAGAGGTTCCGGGTCCTGATTTTTCTTATGATGGGGGCTTTGCGAGGGAAATAGATGGAAAAGTGTAGCAACAGGGCCGGGAAAAAGAGAAAGGAGATGCGGTCGAGGATAAGGAAAACAAAGTCGGTAGTATTGTAAGATCCCGTGGGGGAAAAGATTAAAAAACCGGAAAAAGTAAGGCTCAATAAATAAAAGAAAAAGGGAGGATTAAAGCGTTTCTCGTGCTTCAAATTTGTGTTCAGGATCTGCAGAGTCAGCAGGGTGAGGAATAGTCCGGAAAAAACTAGGATATAGTAAGAGATAGGGGTGGTTTTTGTGGTAATATTTACCACAAAGCCGCGGAGAATCCCCTTCCGTTCTATGCGGTACTGGATCACATTCACCTTGCTGGTTTGAATTTTTCGTTGCAAATCGATTTTGTTTCTGATTTCATACCGGTTTACTGTGTCCAGGATGTCGCCGGGAT
>CBFDCH010000002.1:0-17121 GCA_965603235.1 uncultured bacterium
GACGTGGCGGATATGATTGATCGGTGGTCTGAAAATCCCAACCGGGTTTATTATAATGGCCGCCCCGCTGTCCAGGTAACCATTCAGAACACCAACCAGGAAGACCTCTTTCGTGTTGCCAATTCAGTCAAAGGATATATGAAAAAATACAATGACAGCCATCAGGATGTGCAAGCTTACACGGTGAGGGATGGCTCCGAAATAATCAAAGAACGGATTAGTATATTGAGCAAAAACGGCATCTTGGGATTGATATTGGTTTTACTCTTTCTTTCCCTTTCACTCACTCCCCGCCTCTCCTTCTGGGTGGCCTTGGCCATTCCCATATCATTTGCCGGTATGTGTATGTTCGGCCCCTTTTATGGGCTTACCATAAATGTGATGTCCTTGCTGGGCATGATCCTGGTACTGGGGATCCTGGTGGATGATGGGATAGTCATCGCTGAAAATATTTATCAACACCATGAACGGGGTGAAAAACCGATCCCCGCAGCGATCAAAGGCACACTGGAGGTATTGCCCTCAGTGACCGCCTCCATCTTTACCACTGTGGTGATTTTTACCACCTTCTTTTTTCTGGAAGGAGGCATGGGAGACCGCTCCAGGGACCTGGCCTTTGTGGTCATCGCCACGCTATTGTTCTCTCTGGTGGAGGCCATGTTTATCTTACCAGCGCACATTGCCCACTCCAAAGCCCTGTGCGATCGCTCCAGGAAAAAGAGTTATATTGAGAAGCAAGCCAACAAAGTTTTGAAATTTATAAAGGAGAAAGTCTATGGACCCGGCCTGCGGTTCGTGATTAATCATCCGGGAGTTGCTGTGACCATCCCGGTCGCCCTGTTGATGATCACCATAGGTGCCCTGAAGGGGAGTGTGATTAAAACCACCTTTTTCCCTATGATTGAACGGCGTAATGTGGATATTACTCTGGAGATGCCGGCTGGCACACCGGATACCATTACCGATGGCATATTGAAGGAGATGGAAAAAAAAGTATGGCAGGTAAATGATATCTATAAAAAGGAGCTGCAAACCAGCCAGGACATGATTCTTGCTATTTCCCGGCGCATCGGACCGGCTACTCATCAGGGTAGACTCTCTGCTACTCTGCTTGGTAGTCAATACAGGGAGTGGGATTCTATGGAAGCCACCAACAGGATTCGTGGCCAGGTTGGCCCTGTCCCGGGAGCCGAAAAACTTGAGTTTGGCGCCAGGGGATTTTGGGGCAAACCGATCTCTATTGCCCTGGCCAGCAACAATTTGCAGCAATTGCGGAAGGCCAAACAGAAATTAAAGGCTGAACTTAGGAAGGTAGAGAAGCTGAAGGATGTGGTTGATGATGATCCACCGGGACTGCGGGAAGTCAGTATCCGTTTAAAGGATCGGGCTTTTGCCCTGGGCCTCACCACTGCTGATGTGGTGAGTCAGGTCAGGTCCGGTTTCTTTGGCGGAGAAGCCCAGAGAATTCTACGTGGAATTGATGAGGTGAAAATCTGGGTCCGTTACACACAGCAGGATCGCAGCTCTGTGAAAAAATTAGAAGAGATGCGCATCCGTCTGCCGGGGGGTAAAGAGTATCCTCTTGGGGAGATTGCCGAGTTTTCCATCCAACGGGGTGTCATGGCAGTTAATCATATTGATGCCCAGCGGGTGGTGAAAGTTGAAGCCGATATTACCAACCCCATGGAGTCTGTGCCCGATATTATTGCTGATATCCAAAAGGATATTTTACCTGATATTATAAAGCAATTTCCTGACATCCGTTTTTTAATGGAAGGACAAAGCAGGGAAAATCTAAAAACCATGCGGGCCATCAGCCGGGTAGTTCCTCCCATGTTAATCCTGATGTTTTTTATTATTGTGATAACCTTCCGCTCTTTCGGCCAGGCCATCATTGTGTTGTTAATTATTCCCTTCTGTGTGGTGGGGGTTCTTTGGGGGCACCTGTTGCAGGGATACATCGTCAGTGTCCTTTCCTGGTTCGGCCTGATTGCCCTGGCAGGGATTGTGGTGAATGATTCCCTGGTGCTGGTGAGTGCACTAAACCGCAAGTTAAAAGAGGGAAAGGTTTTTAGGGAAGCCCTTTTTGAGACCGGCATCTCCAGGTTCAGACCGGTGTTATTGACCTCTTTGACAACCATTGCCGGTTTGAGCCCCATAATGTTTTCCACCAGTCACCAGGCCCAGTTTTTGGCGCCAATGGCCATTTCTGTTGCTTATGGGCTGCTTTATGGAACTATTTTAACATTGTTGATGCTGCCGGCGATGTTGGTTTTGTTAAACCGGCTGCGCCTGGTCACTTATAAAATAACGAAAAAAGGGAAGAAGCTTTCGGCCGAAACAGTGGAACCCGCCATCCGGGAAGAGATTTTTGCCCGGGAACAATCCAATGGTACCTGCGAGGACAAATAACCATGAAAAAAATAGTGATTGTTTTATTTGTCATGTTAACCATATATGTAGGGGCTGTTGAGGATAAGGGCAAACTAACCTACCAGCAAGCGCTTGCCATTGCCCTGCAGCAGAATCATCAGATTGAGATTGCCAGAAACAACGCTGCCATTACCAGGAATAATGTCAATATCGGTAATGCCGGCCTGCTGCCCGCCTTCAATTTAAGCAGCAGCACCACCTATCAGGAAGGACAAGCGGGTTTACCAGCGGATCAATCGAGTACCACCACCACGGCTCAGCTCCAGGGCAACTATACCCTGTTTGACGGTCTGGGAAATATTTACCGCTTCAAAAAATTGCAGTCCGGCGGCCGGCTGGGTGAGTTGCAAACCCGCAATATGATTGAGGCAACGCTGCTACAGGTTAGTAGTGGTTATTTCAATACCGCGAGCGCTTTTGAGAACCTGCAGATTGCTCGGGAATTGTTGGAGGTTTCCAGGCAGCGTCTGCAACGGGCCAAAAAAAGGTCTATGTATGGCCAGGCCAGATCCATTGATGTCCTTTCCGCTCAGGTGGACTATATTGCCGACCAGGTAACGGTAACCCAGGCTAAATTCAATTGGGATGAGGCCCGCCGCAGCCTCAATGTGCTGCTAAACCGTGAGGTTAACCATGAGTTTGTGGTTGATACAGCGGTGAATTTCAATCAAACATATAACCTGAAAAATTTGCAGGCCCATGCGTTGGCTAAAAATGCCGATTACCTGACCTATGGAGAGCAGGCCTCTTCATCCCTCTTTGATTTGCAAATTGCTCGGGCACGGTTTTTACCTAGTCTGGATTTGTCTGCCTCTTATGGCCTCAATAAAACCGCTTCAGGATTTGCTGTGGATCTGGACGGAATGAAAACGAATTTTCGCATTGGCGCTACTCTTAGCCTCAATCTGTTTAACGGATTTCAAAATTCCATTCAACGGCAAAATGCCCAAATCACCCTGAAGAACAAGGAATTGGCGCAGGACCAGGCAAAACTGGAGTTGGAGAAAGAGGTGACCAGTGCTTATGAATCTTATATAAACAGCCTGCAGGTGCTTGATCTGGAAAAACAATATGTGGAAGCTGCTGAACTCAATTTTAAACGTACCCAGGAGCTGTTTAACCTCGGTCAGCTCACCACCACCCAGTTCAGGGAAGCCCAATTAAACCTGGTCCGTGCCCGCAGTAATCACTCTGCCGCCAAGTACGGAGCCAAGATCAAGGAAATTGAACTCCTCCGCCTCACCGGCCAATTAATTAAATCGTAATTCGAATTCCCTTTTAGGGTTCCCGAATTCTCCCAGGGATTATTCTGTGTCCTGGAAATAAAGGATCTTCCGGCTCGTTTTGTTTTTAGCGTACTATTAATGATGCTGCCTGTCTAAAAAAAGGGACAATTGTAATCGAAAATATTGGCAAAGGAATTGCTAGCATCTTGGCGTATGGGATGAGATGGTTAAGGCCACAATAGGCTTATGGAAGAGGGGCGATGCCAGGAATCGCCCCTTTTCACTTTCAACCTCTCTCTAACCAATCCAAAAACACACTCACACCATTTATTTTTTCCTTGAATAATAATTACCGGACATATAGTATTGGAAAGGGAGGAAACATGAAGAAGTTAACGATTATCATTCTCTTTTGTGTTTTACTTCAGTTGGCAGCGTGCAAAGGACCCCTTATTGAGAAGGGGATGCGTTATGTGTTGCAACCAAAGATGGAGGCTGGCCTGCACAGTTTCGCTTATGAAACCATGTCCCGCTTGTATCAGATTTGCCAGGAAAAAAAGATCGATCTTGGGGATGTTAGAGTTCATCAGGATAAAATTGTGATAACCGGGATCGAATTGGCTCATGATCCGCGGCTACAAGATATTGTCAGGATTAATTTCCCTGACTGGGAGGCAGATGTAGCCAAAAATCAACTGGTGATGTCCTTGAAGCCGGAGATAACAACACGCCTGCAGTTCCAGATGATGACTCAAACCATGGCTGCGCTCAAGGGGCGTCTCTCGGAAAAAACGGAGTTATATCCTGTGCTTCAGCAATTGGGGGTGCCGCCGAAAGCACGTATACTGGTGACACTGGTCACAGATAAAGAGTTGGCTGTGTACAATCTCTTCTATTCTCAGGGGGTTCTGGAATTTTGTAAGGTGATTGATGGGCCCTTCAAGACAAAAGAAGCGCTTCAGGCAAAGTTTTCACAAGGGATCCGCGGCGATTGGAAAGTGACGGAGAGCAAAAACCGGGAGTGGTTCCTTTTAAGCCGCTGGCCCCTTGTTACCGGCCGGGACATAGAGTCAGCCAAGAGTGACATTGATCAGTTTGGCACTCCGGCTGTGGGAGTTACATTCAATGGGAGCGGGGCGAAACGGCTGGAATCTTTTTCAAAAACAAATATTGGCAAGATGCTGGCCATTGTACTTGATGGTCAGATTTACAGTGCACCGAGAATAGAGAGTAAAATATCGCGGGATGTACGCATCACTGGTAATTTTAATAAGGAACAGGTTCAGGACCTGGTTACCATTTTTAAGAGTGGTGCCCTGCCAGTACCATTAAAATTGTTGGAGGAACGTAAAATCGAAGGGGAGATGGAGTTAGAGCAGGGTATTATTTTTGAGTTCGCACTCACCCCTGCCCAAAAAATGGCCGATGTACGTAAAAAGCTGGATCAAATACAATTAAACAAGTATAAACTGCAGCAGGCTGAAGGAGGCAATTTGATCTTAAATGTGACGGATATCCCTGGTAATTTCAACCATAAAGAATTTCTCGACAAATTATCGGCAGCAGTGGGAAAATATAACCTGATTTCCGTGGAGCCTCTCAGCTCATCTATTAAAATGAAAACTCCGGTCTTTTAAAAAAATACCCAGGCGAGATAAGTAAAGGAGGGGAGGTGGATAATTATCCCACCTGGGTGTGACTTGGTGCTTTAATAATAAATACGAATCACAGGGGCAAAGGTTTCAGCAAAAACCCTTATATTTCCTTAATTTTCATTAATATTTCATAGTGTTTGGCGAGCCATTTACCATGGCTGCCAATATTTCTTAAAGACCTGGTTTATGCTATAATTCATTATCGTTATTTGATCCTGGTCCCATGATGGATTTTTGGTTTTAATAGGGAAGAGGGTAAAACGGCTTGAATATGAAACTGAATCTAATTTTATTAATTCTAATTTTTTTAACACCCCTTCTTGGCAGTACAGACACGGATAAGCGGAAAGAGATAACCCTGGAGGATCTCAAAAAAACAGTTCAAGCCCTAGGCAAATTACAGTTTAAGGCTGATGTTCCGGTAAAATACCTCTCCCGTTCCGGGATTCGTTCATATCTCAATTCCCACTTTGATCAAGAGTACTCTGATGACCAGGCACGCAAAGAGAGTCTTTTTTTACAATTGATGGGTTTTACACCCGACAGGGTGGATATGAAAAAATTGCGTCAAAAAATCATTATGGCCAATGTTGCCGGCTCCTACAATGAAAAAACCGGTGAGTTGCTGGCCCCAAAGGAGTATCGGAAGATCAATGAGGTAAACTCCCTCATCCTGATTCATGAATTACGCCATGCCATCCAGGACCAGTATCTCGATCTGGAAAAGGCATTACCGCGAATGTCTGATTTTGATGACCGCAAATTGGCTCCGCTCTGCGCCCTGGAAGGAGATGCCGTGTTTATGACCATCCTTTTCAGCGGCTCAAATCCTGAGCTCTTGAGTCAGGTTGGTTCTACCAATACACTGCTCTCATTTTCCCCTCAGGTTAATTTCGCCAAAACCTACAAGGTCCCACCCGTGATAAAATACCAACTAATCATGCCCTATGTTCAGGGGATGGTTTTTGTTACTGATATTTATATCCGGAAAAAATGGAAGGGCGTGACCCGGATGTTAAACCGCTTGCCCCGATCCTCAGAACAAATAATGCATCCTGAAAAGTATATTAAGAAGGAAGAACCGGAGCGGGTAATTATTTTTTATAAACCTGAAGGGTACCCGCTGGTGCATAGCGGTGTTGTGGGTGAATACAACCTGAATGTGCTGCTAAAAGCCAAAGAAGATTCTTTCGGACTGGCAACAGGCTGGGGTGGAGATACATTTGAACTCTTTGAGAACGATGAACATGTATGTCTATTGTGGGAGTCGGTATGGGATAAGGAGAAATATTGCAGCCGGTTTTTTCATGATTTCAAGCGGTTTGTTGAGAAGGAGTTTGATGTTGATTTTCGCCCTGGCAAACAAGGAAATAAGGTTTTTATCGCTGGAAACTCATCCCTGGGATACTTCTTTTTATACCGCACTAAGAAAAGATTATTTTATATTCGCAGCACTGATAGAAATCAGATAAATGAATTTATTAATGGAGGACAATATGATTAATGCAACTCAGGTTCGCAAAGGGATGATCATTAAATTGAATGACAAACTATACCGTGTTGAAGATATGGAACATATAACGCCTGGCAAGGGACAGGCCGTGGTACAGACAAAGATACGTGATTTAAATGATCTAACCATCCGCAATCACCGCTTCCGATCAGCAGAAAAGGTTGAAAAAGTGGCTGTTTTGACCAAAATGGTCTCTTTCTCCTATCAGGATGGTGACCAGTATATTTTCATGGACAATGAAACCTATGACCAAATAAGCCTGGATAAGGAGTTCCTGGGCGATGTGGTCTACTACCTGAAGGAAAATATCGAGTATGGCATTGAGTCCTTTGAGGAGCGGCCCATGACTATCTCACCCCCCATGACCATGGAATTTGAGATAATCGAAACTGAAAAATCTATAAAAGGGGCAACGGTCCAATCCTCCTACAAACCCGCCAAACTGGAGAATGGTATGGAGGTGATGGTGCCTCCTTTTATCGAGAATGGCAATGCTATTAAAATAGATACAAGAGATGGCTCCTATATAGAGAGAGTAAGTAAATAGTAAAATAACATATATATATTGATAATAGGTTTTGACTGGGTGGGTATGCAGAGTGGAAAATCAGTGTCGTCATTTACCGAAAGGAATCGTCTTCTTGCCGAAAATAGCGGGATTTTAAAAAAAAATGGCGTATCATAGTGTGTGAAGCACAAAAGCTTAGGTTAGAAAACAATTGGAGGCAAAAAATGGAAGAAAAGCAAAAAGGTTATTTTGATTTTAAGATAATTCTCGGACTGCTGGTAATTGCAGCCGGGGTTATTCTGGTTTTACAAAACATGGGTGTGATCATCAATGTGCATATATGGGATTACTGGCCAGTGATTTTAATTTTTATCGGCCTGGGTAAAATTCTTACTCCCAGCGCATACCGCCATATATTCGGGGGGCTTATCATCCTCTCAATCGGCGTCCTCATATTACTCAGGAATCTTGAAGTTATCCGTTTTGATATTGGTGATCTCTGGCCTGTATTTCTGATTTTTGTTGGTTTTGCCATGGTTCGGGGCAGTGTCTTTCGTCACCGCTGTAAACCGGGTTCAGATGATGATTCGGAAACCGGCAAACGGCCTCCCCATCCCCCGCATCCCCATGAATTTGGCTGCATGGGACACAATAAACGTCAAGTTAGCACTGATCATATCAATGTTTCCGCTATACTGGGAGGAGCTGAATATAAGTTCAGCAACAAAACCCTTAAGGGGGGCAAAGCAACTGCTATAATGGGTGGTTGCGTAATTGACCTTACCGAGGCTGATATGACTGAAGATCAGATAGAGTTAAATACATTTGCCTTCTGGGGGGGGATTGAAATCAAGGTACCCAAAACCTGGGAGGTTGTTATGAAAGGGAGTCCCATTCTGGGGGGCATGGAGGTTAAAACGGTGACTCCGGACGTGCCCAATAAACAATTGGTGGTGACCGGTTCGGCCATCATGGGGGGCATTGACATCAAAAATTAGAGATGCATCCTATAATACGATCATTAAAACAACTATTGATTATGGGATTCCTATGGAGCCCCATTTGTTTATGTGTGGCTGCTCTCCATTTCGCACTGGCCGACTGTTTGTGGTGGCAATCGGTTTTACTGGTCTTTCCTCCCATGGCTCTGCAATTATTTATCTGCCTCTCAATCTGGTATATATGTAAGGCCAATCCGTTCTCAAAAACCGATCTTTTTAAATTCAGCCTGATTCACCTCATTTCAGTCTCCTTAATAACCATGTTGTGGGTTGAACTGATTTTATTTAATGCCAGAGCCCTGGCAGGGATTACTGAAACTCCAGGCTGGGTCCCCCTGTATCAAGATTTCAAACCCATGTTCTGGACAGTTGGTGTAGCCCTTTATTTCATGGCCACCCTGATTTATTATTTATTGCTGGAGGTGGAGAAGAAAAGGGCAGCGGAAAATGAATTGCTGCAACAGCGTCTGTTGGCCAGTCAGGCCCAGCTCAACGCGCTGAAGACTACCATTCATCCCCACTTCCTCTTCAATAGTTTAAATATGATTGCCCCTTTGGCCAAAACCTCACCGGAGAAAATTCGGCCAATCATCAACCAGCTTTCAAGTTTTCTGCAATACAGCCTTCGCTATGGCCAGCAGGAGTTTGTACCTGTGAAAAAAGAGTTGGAACATGTGCAGAATTACCTGCATGTTGAGAGCTTGCGTCTGGGAGACCGGTTAAAGATCCACTTTGATATTGATCAGGCTATACTTGATAAACAAATGGTGCCAATGACCCTGTTGCCCTTGGTGGAAAACGCCATCAAGCACGGCATCAGCCAGTGTATGGAGGGAGGCTCACTCAATATTTCGCTAAAGCGGAAATCGGGAAGGATTCAGGTAGAGGTGGAAAATCCATTTGAAAACAACAGCCGCCGTTTGCAGGGCGAGGGTTTGGGATTGGAAACATTAAAAAAAAGGTTGGCTGTGATTTATGGGCACCACGCCCGGCTGCATATTGAAAAATCCAAGGATTTATTCCGGGTGGTATTGTCATTCCCCCTGCAGGGAGATATTCATGCAAACAGAAATTAGAGCAATTATTGTTGATGATGAGCAATTGGGGCGGCAGGCCCTGAAGGAAGTGATTGCTGAGATCAATGGAATAATTGTGGTGGCTGAATGTACCAATGGTTTTGAAGCAGTGCAGGAGGTCCACAAGCAAAAGCCGGATCTGGTTTTTCTTGATATTCAAATGCCCAAGCTGGATGGCTTTGATGTAGTCGAATTACTGGGTGAGGATGCCCCATTCGTTGTTTTTGTAACCGCCTACGATGAGTATGCACTGCGGGCTTTTGAGGCCGCGGCTCTTGATTATCTGGTTAAACCTGTTCAACCGGAGCGATTGCAGCGTACGATTCAGCGAGTACGGGGGGGACTGCAGGTGAAGCAGGCGCAGCCGGTTGCCAAGCTGATTAGTGATCATCAGAGCGAGATGGCGCCGCTGTCACGAATCCTAATCCGTGACGGTATGGAGGTATTTATAATACCCTGTGAGCAAGTGCTCTATATTGAGGCCCAGGATGATTATGTGATGGTCTATACTCCGGAGCGCTCTCACCTTAAATATGACCGTATGAATAAACTGGAAAAGATGCTGGATCCCCAGTATTTTTGCCGCATCCACCGATCATACCTGATTAATGTCCGTTATTTGAAAAAAATTGAACCCTACTCCAAAGACAGCCGCCTGGCCATTATGCACAACGACAAAAAACTACCCATCAGCCGGGCCGGGTATAACCGGTTGCTTGAATTGCTTTAACCTGTGGATAATTCTTCAAAAAATGATTCTATGAACAAACCACCTATTTCTTACCGGTCAGTTCGTCGTAGACCCAGCCAATATTATTTTTTTTGGTGATAAATTTCCCTTTGTCCTTGAGGTGTTTGAAGGGTGTCATATCAATGGAATCAATGGTCTGCTGTCTGGTTTTACCAGCCTTGATCGCTGCAGCCACCTGCTGACGCAAATAGGTTAGATATTCGGCAAATTTCAGGTACGATTTCATGTCCGTTACCTGGCCGTGACCGGGTATCACCTTGTAGTCAGGGTATTTTTTTGCCAGGTTATTAATGGTTGCGATCCAGTTTTGTGTGTTGGCACCGTCCTTTACGTCGATATAGGGGGGCATGCCATGAAAAAATAAATCACCGGTATGGATCACTTTAGCTTGGGGGAACACCACCACCGTGTCCCCGGCGGTATGGGCCCGACCAAAATGGAAGAGAAGGATGGAGTTTTTGTCCAGTTTAAGCTCCATTTTACCATCATAAGTGGTTTGGGGAGCTCCCATTTCAGCTGGATTTTGTTCCGGTTTTAAACCTTTTAGAAATGAGGCCTTACAGTTTTTGTGGGCAATAATTTGAGCTCCCTTACCAATGATGGCATTGCCCGAGGTATGGTCACCGTGGTAATGCGTGTTTATCAGGTATTTAACAGGCAAACCACCGAGGCTGTTGATTTTGGCCATTGCTTCCTTAGCGCTGCGGGCATACTGGGCATCCACAATTAATAAATTTTTCTCTCCTTTGAGGATGCCGATGTTGCCGCCTGCTCCATAGAGGCAATACACATTTTTAGCCACCTTAACCAGTTTAAAATCCACTTTTTGCTGGCCGGCGGCCAGCATGGCGGTTACGGAATTGACCGACAAAAATAGGATTAAAATAATAATTATCTTTTTATGTTTCATATATATTTATTATAAAATTCTCCAAAAAAAATCAAGGAAGAGTTTTTTTTTGTTGACAAAATTGAATCACTGTTATATGTTAGCATAACAGAAGGAGTTGACATGACAAAAGCAGAAACCAAATCATTTGACTTGGAGGTCAATGTTAAATCTGCGGTACCCATATATGAGCAGATTAAGAATGCCATTAAGCTGTCTCTCTTTTCGGGAAGGTTAAAGGAGGCAGACCAGGTTGTTTCCATTCGTGATCTGGCCACCCGTCATAACATCAATCCCCTCACGATTATGAAAGCTTACAACCAGCTGGAGAATGAGGGTTACCTCCTTTCCAGGCGCGGCTCCGGTTACTTTGTTAAAGCCCGCGATATGGACAACCAGGATGACAGAAGGGAAATATTCAAGCGGGAGGTTGCTGATTTTTTAAAAAAGATGGGCCGCCTGGGATTTACAGCCAAGGATTTACTGGCAGAGGTGAAAACTTATCAGAAGGAGGCGAGCCATGATTAAAATTAACCAGCTTGATTTTGGCTATGAAAAGGAATTGCTGTTTAAAGATTTAAATCTGCATATACAAAAAGGGGAAACCACTTTGATTACCGGTATCAATGGCACAGGTAAAACCACCCTGCTCAGATTGATTGCCGGGGTATTGAATCCCGTGGCCGGAACCATAAAATTCTCCTCTGAACTGGGAGAAAATCCCCGCCAACAAATCGGTTTTATCTCAGATCAAATGCATCTGTATGAGAATATGAGTGTTGATTCAGCCATACAATTCCATGCTGATGTTTACGATATCAAAGATTTTGACCGGGGCTTGCTGGAAAAGGCCCGCATCCGTCCGGAACAGAGGATTTCAAAATTATCTGCCGGACAAAAGTTGCTCCTTCACCTTGCCCTAATATTAAACGCTGCACCCCAGGTTCTGTTAATTGATGAAGTGATCCATTCGATTGATGTCTATTTGCGGGAGATGTTTCTCAACACCCTGCTGGAAATGATTGCCGAGAAGCAAATTACCTTGGTTATGGTTAATCTCAACTTCCACGATATTGAAAAGATACCGCAGCGGTTGATTCTACTGCGCAATGGGGAAGTGGCAGTTGATGAGGCTGTGGATCAATTAAAAATGAAGGTAAAACGTATCGTCTCTAAAGATGAGATTAAAGGTATTCCTGTTCTCTACAGCAGCCATTTTGCCGATCATTATGAGTATGTGGTTTACCCCTTTGAATCAGACATACGATCAAACCTTAAGGGGGAGATCCAGGAACTCAACCTGCACGATATAATTAAATCCTTCATAGGAGGGGAATATGCTTAAAAAAGAATATATGCATACCGGGAAATTATTCGGCATGGTTCTGTTGACTGCTGTTTTGATTCAGGTAATCGCTTTCAGCGGTATGGGATTTTTCTCCAATATCCAGATCCCCTTTGCCGATGTGATCGCCCTCACCCTTGAAATGGTACTGCTTATCCTGGCCCTGATCCTTGGTAGCAGCCTTTTTGCTGAGGAGAAAGCGCAGAATAGTTTTGAATACCTCTTTTCCCTCCGTTTCAGCCGCTGGCAAATTTTAAAGAACAAGCTGATCCCCCGCACCTCTTTTTTCCTGGCCGGCTTTCTTCTCTATCTGGTTCTGCTGAGTGTGGTGGATGCCAACCGGTTGTTTTTGCCTGCGGGAATGTTTTTATCCATCTATTTTTCCCTCTTCCTCTTCAGTACATCCCTTGCACTGCTCCATCGGAACAATGTGTTGAATATGATCTCCAGTTTTTCCCTGCTGGTGGTGGTTTGGGGATTCTCTCTGTTTATACTCAACTTTCTTTTCACCAGTTTCAATACCTTTAACTATGATGATGTAATGTTCCGCATGCGCCTGGGTGGAGCCGCCATGGTGATTACCCTCGTTGTTTCTGTGGGCATTTTTGTCAGTTTTTTCTTCCACTTCAGGAGAGTCGATCTCAGCAATTTGTTCAAACTCTTTTTTAAACGCTATTTACTTTGGGTATTGATCATCGTTTCCGGCCTGCTCATTGTTTATGTGGCCATCAACCAGATCGATGTGTCTGCCAATGCAGATGCCTTTACTAGCAAGGATCTGCGGCCCGCCACCTTTGACAGGAGCAATGGGTTCTATCGCCTCAATTCCCTGCTGGAGCCACCGGAAGTGGATGTGGAATCGGAAAAAATCCACCTAAAGTACCGCCGCTACCATGATCCCCAGTATGACAATGACAAATATGTGAAGAATTTTGATAGACTATCTTTTGCTCCGTTTCAGACCAACCGCAAGAAGTGGGACTATTTCCCCCATGAACACAATTCCCGCTCCTGGGCAATGGAGGTGGTAAAAAAACGGGAGGTGATTGTCTACTTTAAGGATAAATGGGCAGTGCTGCTACAGCGTTATCAAAAACTGATGGAGGCTGATGTCTTCGAAGACTTTACCCGCATAAACTGGGATAGCCCGGTGCCCAATCTACTTGGCTGGCTAAGGGTGGGTAAACTCTATCTGGCGGTTAATATGCTGGATGCTCTGGAAGGGAACTGGCAGCAGGGAGTAGCCAATATTCTACAGCATATCCGTTTTGGTAAAAGGTCTATTCGGGGCTCCCGGGTGGTGATTTACAATCTGATTGCCAAGGCTATTCTTAAGCTCTCGCTGAAATCACTGGCAAGTTTGATGTCGCATCCCGATTGCCCAAAAGAGGTGTACCAGCAGGTGATTGCCGGCCTGCCTGCCATCAAATATGAGGAATTTGGCTCGGAAAACTGTTTTATCGGTGAGTACCTGGCCATGGAACAGTTTCTTGATCAGGGGATATATACGCGATATACGCGTTTCAACGAGCGGGTTCTGGTAAAATTGTTTTATCAAAGGAACCGTACCCTGCGGCTGGTCGACCATTATGTTAAAAGTGTGATAAAACTGGAGAAAACCGTTCCCCATAAAATGGAGAAAGGGCTGGCTCCTGGAGGAGAAGAGGCAGGTACTTTACTGTCCGGCTGGTTCTGGTGGCTGCAAAATCCGGTGGGTAAAATGATATTAATGGATTATGTAATCGCCAACTATAAAAGCATGATTATGAAATCCTACCATGCCAAGTGCCTTTACGATATGACACGTATAACCGCTGAATTTTACCTCAATTACGATGGCAGTATGCCGGCGGAAAAGGTTCTCAAAGAATTAGAAATCTATCAGGAATTATTGGATCCCTGCTCCAATAAACCGTATGTGTTTAATCAGAAAAAACAGATCCTCTACAGCATCGGTACCGATTTGGATGATGACGGCGGCAAGGGCGATCCCATCACCTCCTTGAACACCGATTTTGTATTACCCTTACGAGTGAAAAGATAATTTCGCCCTTGGCTCCGCTTAGCGAAATTCCCCCTTATTAAGGGGGGTAGGGGGATCTGAGACCAGGAATATCCCGCCAAATATTCATAGAAACAATCCACCAATTTCACAAAGCGAAACGAAGTTGAGCCAAGAGTGAAATTTGGGAGGGCGCTCTGCGCCTACCTTTTTCTCCTTTTTCTCTTTTTCCTTTTATTTGCGCCATTTTTTTTTACCATTCGTATAATAAAGTGGACCATTTACTTGATAAAAACAAGGATTTATGTAAATTAAGTATTGAGGAACAGAGAATGAAGAGGAGAATCTTTCACCCAGGGAACATATTGGCTGTGGCGCTAATGTTGTGGGTGGTTACGCCCCTGGTTGGGCAGGAGCAGGCTAAAGAACCGATTAAGCACAGGGTGAGAGTCAGTGCTCAAATTGTGCCCCTCTTTGCTATAGAAAAATCCGGTTCACCGGTCATTGATCTGAAAGGAGAAGATCTGGTTTTATATGTGAATGGCAAAGAGGTTCCCATTGATTACTTAATCAAGTCTGAATACCTTTGGACTACTGAGAAGAAAAATGAAGCTCGGCCAAGTCTAAAGGCTGAGGCTTCCACCACGCGCCGGTTAATCTTTATAATTATGGATTCCTTATTTAATAGCCGGTATGGCATCAACCGCATGAAAACGATTTCCAAAGAGATCATTAAACAGGGCAAACCGGGCGATTTTTTCATTCTGCTGGGAATTAATAAGCTTGGAGGCCTCTATCACCTGGCTGGACCCAAACCCAGGGATTCAGCCCTATTGAATGTAGTGGATCAGATCAAATTTGATTTGGATATTAAAAGCCTGAGAGCAAGGCGGATTATTCCACCGCCACCGCCACCCTCAAGTGGAAACGCCACCAGAAGGCCTGAAGTAGTAGATCCTGATGTGGGTACGGGCGATAGGAGTCAGGCGGCCATGTACACTCTCAGGGTGGAGAAATATTTTGAATCACTGCAAGCCATGAAATATTTAATGATGAAGTATCTGCAGCCCAAACTGGTATTTCTCCTCTCTGAAGGAATTAAGGAAGCCAGATATGGCGGTACTGACCTGTTGAGAGTTAACCTGATTATTAAAGAGATGAATCAGGCCGGGGCCATGATTTTCACCATCAACCCAGGGCGGATCCGCTCATTTATGGACACTGACTCCGGCAAGAGTTTTCTTAGCCACGTTGCCCGGCAGTCCGGTGGAGAATTTTACGAAAATCAGAGGATTGATAAGGTGGTTAAAAAGCTGGACAATACCAACCGCTCCTATTATGAGATGGTTTTCCATCTTGTAGACAAACAGGAGAAGGGGGATTTAAAGATTGAAGTGAAGAGCCTGCGGCCGGGATTAAAGATATTGGTACCGCAACAGGCAACCAATTATCAACGGTTCTCGCAAATGTCTGCGTATGGGCGCGAGTTTTTTATTGTTGATTTGATAGAGGGCGGACGCTGGTCCCAGCTGGTTAGTGATGTCAAGGATATACCCTTTGAAATTTCTGTCAAAGAGGAACGGGGCAGCAGCCTGGCCTATACTTTGCTGGTGGATATTCCCTCACCCCTGGTTACCACACACAGTGATATCTACATTGTTCGGTTGCAGAAGAATCAACGAACCAGGATCCACCATTATAAAAAGAGTTTAAAGGAAAAGGAAAAGTTGAAAATTATGGGGCGAATCGGAGAACATTTCTATTTTGTGATTCATGAACCCCGGGCCAATGTTACCCTCTTTGCCAAGGTTAAATAAACCTGCCTCCATTTTTCTCCATTATATTGTATAATATTATCTAATTAGACAATAAGGAGGATTCAAATGAGAAAATTATTCATAAGCGGATGTCTGCTTTTCCTTTTCTTTGTTCCGGGAGCATCCGGGAGTCAATATACAGATGTTATCAAAACAAATGGCGGGGATTTGAAAATTACATTTGTGGGACATGCATCGTTGATATTTGAGTTTAATAATAAGGTAATCCATGTGGATCCATTTGGCCGGATTGGCGATTACGGAAAACTGCCCAAGGCCGATTTAATTCTGATCTCCCATCAGCATGGGGATCATCTGGATGTTAATGCCATTAACAAAATTAAAAAAACCGGCACTCGAATTTTATTGACAAAAAGCTGTAAAAAGACCCTGAAAGAGGGAATTGAGATGGCCAATGGTAATAACAATGAGGTGCTTGGAATTAAGATTGAAGCTGTACCCGCCTATAATATTCAGCATAAACGTCAGGATGGTTCCCCCTTTCATCCCAAGGGTGAGGGAAATGGTTATATCCTGACTTTTTCCGATAAAAGGATCTATGTGGCCGGAGATACTGAGGTTATTCCGGAAATGAAAAATTTCAAGAATATTTACGCGGCAATATTACCGGCCAATCTCCCCTATACCATGTCACCACAAATGGTGGCGCAGGCTGCAAAAATCATAAAACCAAAACTCCTCTATCCCTATCATTTTCAGTTTGGCCAGACCGACCTTGATATGGTTAAAAAATTAGTGGAAGGCATTCCGGGAGTACAAATCCGCATCCCCAAGGGAAACTAGCTGTGTTTTTTAATGATTGTTTTTAAAAGTATTATTGCTGCTCTGCCATTCTTAACGGTATTGCCTTTGATTTTGGCAATCGCTTTGGCGAGGGCGAGAGT
>CBFDCH010000003.1:0-14959 GCA_965603235.1 uncultured bacterium
TGATTTCCACTGGTCAATGAGTGCAGGGATAAAGTAGATACCCGGTTCCACTGTGAGCACAAAATTAGGCTGAAGTTCTCTGGCAAAGCGCAGGTAGGCAAGGCCGAATTGATCGCTCCTCTTGATCCCCTTGTCGTATCCCACCAGGTTTTCCCCAAGATCTTCCATGTCGTGGACATCCAATCCCATCATGTGACCCAGGCCATGGGGGAAAAACAGGGCATGCGCCCCCTCTTTTACAGCATCACCGGGATCTCCTTTCATCAATCCCAGGTCCTTTAAACCGGAGGCTATGGTTTTGGCTGTTTGCAGGTGAATACTTTTAAACTTTTTGCCTGGTTTGATCGCCTTGATTGCCCCCATTTGAGCCTTCAAAACAATTTGGTAAATATCTTTTTGCCGAGCATTGAAAGAGCCGCTTACCGGGAAGGTTCGGGTGATATCTGCAGCATAGTTCTCCAATGACTGGACCCCGGAATCAATTAATAACAGCTGGTCATTTTCCAGACGGTTGCTATGGTCGTGATTGTGCAGAGTTTCTCCGTGGATGGTGAGAATAATTGGAAAGGATACACCGGCACCATATGCCTTGGCGATTCCAGCCATTGTACCGCAAATTTCCCTTTCTATGACACCTGGCTTAATTAGACTCAAAGCGGCCATATACATCTTGTGCGTGGTTCCCAGGGCATGCTCAATTTCAGAAATTTCCTCCTTTGACTTAATGGAGCGGAGTTTTATGACTGCCGATATTAATTGTGGAGAAGCATATGTCTTGACCGCTTCAGGCGTTAGTCCCAGCAGGTTGCAGAGCGTATAGGTATTTTCTTTACGGTAAGGAGGCAGGAAATGGATTCTGCGACCCGCGGAAATAGCATTATTTAACATGGATTGGAGTTCTTCCATGTCCGCCCATTTGCTAGCGCCGATCTTTTTGGATAACTCTTTTACTGTGGGTTGGGGGCCCATCCAGATGATGTCATCAACGGTGAAATCCTGGCCGATGAGGTAATCCGTGCCCTCCTCCAGATCCATTAAACCGATGAAACCCGGGCGATTTATGCCAAAGAAATATTGAAAATTACTGTCCTGTCTAAAGGGGTATGGATTGCCGGCGTAATTCATGGGGCTTTCCCCATTGCCAAGGATTAAGACAAGTCCGGATTTTAACTCTTTTTTTAATAAATTTCTCCGATCTGTGTAGGTTTTTTTAGCAAACATGGTGTAACTCCTTTGTTAATCCATTTTTTATTCATTTTAATCAGATTCGTTGAATAAAATCTGATTTATAGTGCCTTTTTGGCATGACTAATAGTTTAACGTTTTAATTACTTCTCCTTCAAGTGTTGTATATTGACGCATTAAATTGGCAGTGAGGCAGGAGTGGATCGGGTAAATCAATACAACATCCCCAACTTCTTTTTGTTGAAGTATGGGATTTTTTGAACGGATAATCCCATGCTCCTGACTCAACGACGAGACATATGCGTGTTTTAAAATCGGGCCAAAATCCTGTTGATCAAAGTCTGAGACCAGACCGAAAATTTTTCGCCCTTCAGGATCCTCGATGCAATCTTTTGACAGGTGGATGGCGCCGGCATATACCACCAGCTCATTTCTTTCCGGGTATTTGCCCACAATGGGGCAGGCCAGGGCAACAGCTAATTCATCTTCATTGCATGATCCCAGAAAAAATTGCATCACATCATAAAAGACAAAATTCCCGGGGCGGATTTCATCAATCTCCGTGAATTTGTCTATTATGCTGCAGGAGGGAGTGTCGCCAATTGATATTTCAGTCTTGTAAAAACCCTCGCTTCGCAGATGATCCCGGATGGCGGTCATTTTAGTTATTGTATCCGCATAGATGGTCTTGACTGCATGGGGGGATTTGGCCTTATAAGTATGACCGGAATGGGTAAGAATGCCCTGAAACTTATGTTTTTCCGTCCGTTTGATCTGGTATGCCAGGCGGGCTATCTGTTCCATATCATTGGCAGGGATACCGGTGCGGTGATACCCGGTATCTATTTTTAACCAGAATTTAAGGGATTTCTGGCATTTATCGGCCAAAAGATGGATGGCATCGTTTGATTCAATCAGGATATTGAGATCTGTTCGGCGGGCCAGGCGGTTGATCTCCGCTGCTTCGGGTTTGTTAAACAAAAAGGCAATGGTTATGTCACTCCAGCCATGGCGGGCGAAATACTTAGCCATTTTGACTGATGATACGGTAATGGCACTCAGGCCCTGGTCGCGAAACCAGTCTCCAATCTGTGCAGATTGGTGGGTTTTAAAATGGGGCCGGAAACGGATCTTGTCGTTGGTCTTGCTTTTTATTTTTTTAATATTTTTTTGAACACGCTGTTTATGTAGAAGCAGTATGGGTGTTTTGATATCCATTTTTGCCATATTATCATGGTTTATTTTCTATGTCAAAATTGCTGAATTTGCCTTTTTTGTCTTCAGAACTGCCTGTAATCCATTTGATTTTGCTTCAATTTTTAACTATAATGCTTCAGAAAGTATGATGAGTGCTATCTGCCCCAATTGCGATGCCACCGGTCCTCTACCCACAAATGATATTTTTTTTTCGTGCCCAACGTGCAATCATGCCGCCTATATAGATGTTGATGGACTTAGGCCTGTTTTCACCTTTGCTGCCAAGCTTCAACCAGAGGATGTTGAATTCTACTTGAAGCAGAGTTTTGATAAGCTTGGCCTCGCTGAGGGTTATGAAATTGTTTATGTGAATCCTCTCTATTTACCCTTTTGGCAGACAGGCAGACAATCATTTTTAGCGCGGGGGAGCTCCGGTTTCCATGGCGAAGGGCTGGATATGCTTCAATCTGAAGCGATTCCGCTGGATATTTCAACGGAGAGAGAAAAATTTGATCTGATTGATATTGATACTCAACCGCCTGGCGCTGATAAAAACTCAATTTTTTTTGTGCCCATTTTCAGAATAAATGTTTCCTATCAAAAAAGAGTATATATCTTTTTTGTGAATGCTGTAGATGGCAATGTTTACGGCGATCCCATTCCCTTTACGAGCGGTCAAAAGGCAGTTAAAATCTTCCCCTATTTTATTGCGATATTTTTCCTCTTTCTTATCAATAGTTTTCTTTTTAAGTCCACTGGCCTGGCCATCGGATTAAATTTTCTGACCTTGTTTGTTTTTTTTCAAATCACCAAAAAAGGTTTAGGGAAAAAAACCTAGTATGGAAAATCGAATTTTTAATTGTGGCAAATGTCAAAGTATTATTCGGCTGGTGCCGGGACAACATGTGGGAGAGTGTTTCTCCTGCAACACCAGGTATTACTCTCAACAGGGATTGCCGCCGGCAGTGGTTTTAAAATCAGAGTTAAGCCAGGAACAGGCCAAAGACCTGGTTGTTCAAGGATTCAAGCACCAAGAGGTTGCCTCTGATTTTCGCACCAATGCTAAATTCGCAGGCGCCAATTGCTACTATGTGCCCATATTTGAAATGAGAATTGTACAGGTAGGCTGGAAAACTCAAGCCTTTGCCTCTGAGGCGGTGTTTTCCTATTCTTCCAGCGGCCAATTAACAGTGGCAAACGATTTAAAAGATCTTGACATCGGCACTATTGATATCTCGCTGGTGGAACAGGCACTTCTAAAAGCCACTTATGTCCCCTATAATCCTCTGGAAATGCGTAAAGCCGGAGTGGTGCTTCCATTTACAGAACTGAAGCTTTTACAGGAAAGTGACGCTGTTATGAACCCTGATATTGTTGAAAAATTTTACCGCCTGATCTATTTGCCCGTGTGGCAGGTATCTTACCAGTATAATGGAATTCTCTTGAAAAATTATGTCTCTGCTATTGATGGCCAGATCATTTCTCTTAAGGTTTTCAAGGAACATAAAAAACAGATACTCTATTCTTTGTTGGGTTTAATGTCAATCGCTGTTGTTATGGGCCGGGGGATCATTGAGGGTCCTTTTTTTGCTATTGTGTCGTTTGCCATTGCCACCCCCTTGATTATCATGCTGGTCCCATATTTCTGGGAAATGTATGCGTTCAGGGAGCTGGCGCGGATTCAGGGCGATATGATTGAAAAACAACCCTTTGGGTTTGAGGAACATTCATTTATCGAGACGTTTAAAACTTTCTTTAAAAACATACTGGGAAAAGGAGAAAAGAGAAACAATTGATGGGGCGGCTGATTGGTCTGCAATGCCCGCAATGCCGGGAGAATGTTGAGGGCGAAAACCACAGCCTCGTCTTCTTCTGCCGTAAGTGCTCCCTGGGATTTGATATATCTGCAAAAAAAACCGAACGTTATTCAATGGCTTTGGTAAAACCACAGATAATAAAAAGTTATCCCCTGGTCTATTTTCCGTTTTGGCGAATAGACGCCCATTTCAAGATTATTGAGATTACGGGGGGACAGGAGACACCTGGAAAAGGCTCGTTTTATATACCTGCCTTTTTTGTCAAATATGTTGATACTTTTACTGATATTGGATTTATGTATTATAAAAAAAAGGTAACCCCGCGCCGGGATATCAACCAGGGATGGCCTGTTTATGCGGCAAATCGTCCGGCCCATTCAGCCGCTAATTTCCCATGGCTCTATCTGCACAAGGATGAATCTGAAAAAAGGGGGGGAGCAAAGCTTGATATCCAGGTGGGCGACAAACGCTTGATGCTGGTATTGATTCCTTTTTTTCTGGTAGAAGGGGAGTATCTTGATTCTCAATTGGGCATAAAATATCCAAGTGGTGTTTTACTTTAGAACTGTATCAGCCTTGGCCTCGATTTTCCGGAAAATGCACAACTTATTCTTGCCTGTTTGTTTGCCGTGGTAGAGTGCGATATCGGCTTTTTGGACCAGCTGTATGGCTGTGGTGGCATCATTGGGAAATGAAGCCAACCCGATGGTAACAGTGATTTGTTCATGATTTTTATCTTTAAGAGCCTGGGGGGAATGTGTGTTAATGGTGGTGAGAATACGCTTGGCCACCATGATTGCTTCCGCTTCTGATGTTTCTGGCAGAATTGCCGTAAACTCCTCGCCGCCATAGCGGGCAATTAAATCACATCCTCGTATTGTTTTTTTCATTATTTGTGCAACGCCGTGCAAAACCTGATCCCCGGCCAAGTGGCCGAATTGGTCATTAACTGATTTAAAGTTGTCAATATCGATCATCAGTAAACTGAGTCGGCGTCCATAACGCATATGCCTGTCTGTCTCACTCCGCAATGTTTGTTTAAAAAAGCGGTGATTGTGAATGCCTGTCAATTCGTCGATGTTTGATAACTCCCGGTAATAATTTGATTTTTGTGCCATTTCCTGTAACCGTTTGGTTTCCAGTGCTTTCTCAATGACAAAGAGGGTGTGGTTGAGTTTGAACGGCTTGGGGATAAAGTCAAATGCACCGGCTTTCATCGATTCAACTGCGTGTTCAATGGAAGCATATGCAGTCATGACAATTACCGGCATTTGTGGTCTCATGTCCATGATCTCTTTGGTCAGGGCAATACCATTCATCCCCGGCATTACCAGGTCGGAAATCACAATATCGATTTTCTTCCGCTTTAGCACGCTCAGTGCTTCTTTGGCATTGGTGGCCAAAATGACTCGAAATTTATGTTCAGTTAACAGGTCTTCCAGGGTTAAACGGACATCTTCCTCATCATCGACCACCAGTATTTTTGTTTTTGTATCCATTGCCATTTTATACGAGACTCACTCAACCAGCAAAAATTCATTATCTCTAGATTCAATAAAAATGTCAAATAATATTTCTCACTCCCTGATGCTCCATCGAATTCAATTCCCCCCTTATTTATGTCAATGTTTGTGGTATAATGCATGAATATAAGGGTATTTGCATGATTAAATTTGTTGTCGCATTGGGTAATCCGGGTGTTGAGTATGCCGCCACCCGTCACAATATTGCCTGGCAGTTATTGGAGTGCCTCTCTTTTTTTCCTCAGATCAAGTGGCAAAAAAAGTATCTGGGACGGTTTGGCAAGGTTGATTTTGCAGACGAGAGGTTGTTTTTTTTAAAACCGGAAACTTTCATGAATCTGAGTGGGGACGGCGTGGGAGTCGTGGTCAAGGATCATGGCTTTACTGCGGAGCAAATACTTGTGGTTCATGATGATATTGAACTAAACTTCGGAGTTATCAGTTTTAAAATAAATGGTGGTTTGGCAGGTCACAATGGCCTGCGCTCTATTGCCCAGCGTTTGAACAATAAAGAATTTAACAGGTTCCGTCTGGGTATTTCCCGGCCCCAGCATGGTGACATCACCCGGCATGTATTGAGCAATTTTTCTGCGGAGGAAAAACCATTTTTGGATCAATATCTGGAGACAGCGGCTGAAATACTTGAAGAGGGCCTGGCAAATGAAATGGGCCTGGTTGTTGAAAAATACAATAAAAAAGATCTAATGGCTCTTTAATTTATTGTTTTTCCTGAGATTGATAGAATTTCATCAAAATTTGAGCAACTTCCGGACGACTGAACTCAATTGGGAGAGATTCTCCGGCAGCCAGCATTTCTCTCACTTTTGTACCTGAGAGGAAGATAAAATCTTCTTTACCATGATCAGGTACGTCTCTCATCATGACAATCCGGTTCAATTTTTTTGACCAGGCCGTATGGTCTGCTTTGAAAATTTCAATTTCAAGAGCGTTGGCAGGAATCTCATCGAAAATTTTCTGGGCATCAAAGGGACCGTAGTAGGTGCCGATTCCAGCGTGGTCACGGCCGACAATCAGGTGGGTGCAGCCGCAATTTTGACGAAACAGGGCATGAAGTGATGCCTCCTTCGGGCCTGCATACAACATGTCAAAACCGTAGCCGGTGATGAGGACGGTATTGGCGGGGAAATAGAGTTCTACCATTTTACGGATACTGGCATCTCTGACATCGGCGGGAATATCTCCTTCTTTCAGTTTCCCGAGCAGCATGTGTATTAATATACCGTCTGCGTTTACGCCCTCTTTTGCCATTTTGCACAATTCCTCATGAGCCCGGTGCATGGGATTACGGGTCTGGAAGGCCACAATTCGCTGCCAGCTCAGATTGGCTATTTCCTGACGGATTTGATAGGCTGTGCGGAAGGTTTCGGGGAATTCCTGTTCAAAGTAGGAAAAATTGAGTACCTCGATGGGGCCGGACACTACATAGTTTCCCGTTTTTTTAAAGTTAGCCACTCCGGGATGATTTTCATCCATGGTGGCGAATATCTGTTCTGTCATTTCATCCTTTTCAGCTGCGTCAATCTTCTCAATTGCTTCCACCTGCTGAATGGCCAGTATAGGGTTTCCGCTGACATTGGGATCGCGCAGGGCAATCCGGCCGGCACCTTGTAATCCGGAAGGATCCTCTATCAGATTCAGAATCGGTACGGGGAAAAAGAGACCATCAGGCAGATGCATGCTGCTGGCCACGCTTTTTGCTTCAGCCAGATTCATATATCCTTTCAGGGGATTAAAATAACCACTGCCCAGCATCACAGCGTTGGCGCTGGCGGCAGATGTTATGGTTACCGAGGGTAAACCCCGGGCCTCATTAATTAATTCTTCCCTCTTTTTATCATCCTGCACATACAATGGGTTAAGTTTTTCGGATCCATGGGGTTTTATCATACGATGCCTCCTTGAACATTGTCTGATTGAAGTTGGGCCGGAGCCCCTCTCTAAAATAAAATTTATTATAACGGATAGGCTGCCAAAGTCAAGGAAAGGAGCAGAGGATTTGCCGGCAATTTTTGATATGAGTGCTTAAAACATGCAGGTGTTTGTTGATTTTTATGCCAAAATAGTTTAGATTGTTTTTGGAGATAATTATGGGGGATGAAAAGACAATTTTACTGATTGAAGATGATGATAACACCCTGGAATTGTTAACGTCATTTTTGGTTGAAAAGAATTTTCTTGTCGACACTGTGACTGATGGAGTTTCCGCCCTCAAATATCTGGAAACCTCTACCCCGGATTTAATTATTACAGATCTTCTTTTGCGGGGTGAACACGGCATTAATGTGGTCAAAGAAATCAAACAAAAATATTTCTTTCCTGTTATCATTATCTCCGGAATTTATCGTCAGAAGGAAATGCATCAATTTGTCGAACAATATTCTGTGGAAGGTTTTTTTGAAAAACCTCTCGATCTGAACCTTTTGGAGTCAAGAATTTTAACCCTGGTTTATGAATGATCCGTATTATTCCTTCTCCTCTTATTTAAAAAAAAAGTTTTGCTGCCGTAAAGTCCGCAAAATTCCTATCAACGCGGGGATGAATTGTCCCAATAAGGATGGACAAAAATCGAGCGTGGGATGTATATTTTGTGACGCTTATGGATCAGGACCGATCAAAACCTTTAACCAAACGATTCCGCAACAAATTGAGACATTTATAAAACGTTATCCCGGCGATAAATTTATTGCCTACTATCAGGCACATTCAAATACTTACGCGCCGCTGGCAGAGCTGCGGCAAAAGTATGAAGTGGTGTTTAATTATCCTGAAATAGTGGCATTGTTTGTGGGCACCAGGCCTGATTCGATTTCCGAAGACGCTTTCCAGCTTTTACATGAATTCAGCCAGCGTATATACCTGAGTGTGGAATTGGGGTTGCAATCGATTCACCCCAAGAGTTTGCAATTTCTAAACCGCAATCACACGTATGAGGAATTTCTCAACACATTTAACGAATTAAAAGCAAGGGATATAGATGTGGTGGTTCATTTAATCGTGGGAATACCCGGGGAGAGCCGCAGCGATATGCTGGCAACGATTCGGGAGATGAATCGGTTGAAGCCGGCGGGAATAAAATTTCATCTGCTGCATATCCTCAAGAATACGCCCTTGTATGATTTGTACCAGCAAGAACCTTTTCCTCTGCTGGCAAAGGATGAGTATGTGGATCTGATGGTTATGCTTCTGGAACACCTGGATGGTGAAATTGTTATCCATCGTTTGACAGGGGAACGGGATAGAGATATCTTTTTTGCCCCGGCCTGGGCTCTGAATAAATTGGATGTCATCGATTCTATAAAGAAAAAATTGACCGTTACTCAAAGTTATCAGGGCATTCATCTCGTATAGCCGCTTTTGGTAAACTCCGGGCGCCTTCACAGATTTCTTTACCTATAAAGGGTGATGGTGTATAATTTGGATTTATTTTAATCTGAAAAGGTGATTTATGAGTGATGAAGTGAAGCCGTTGGTTTTGCAGAATGGAATATTTGTGGCTGGCCATCCGCGGAGCGGCACATCCCTGGCCTGCCAGCTATTGGAGAGTGCGGGGGTTCATTTCCCTTCAGATATTGGTGCTGATCAGTACAATCAGGAGGGATACTTTGAGCTGTCCTCAGCCAAGGAATTGGAGAAGAAGCTAATCGAAGAGGCCATGACTGACAGCAATGTCAGGGAACTAAATGGAGTAATCAGGCGGCTAAATGGTGAGGATGGTCTGTCAGGCTTGAAGATCGTTCATATTCCCTCACTCTTTTTCTACAATCACCTGGCCAAAAAAATGAGGGTGGTATTTATCTTCAGGCATCCCCCTGATGTGAAGAGCAGTATGCTGCGCAGAGGGATTTCCCAGTTTAAATTAAACTGGTTTGAAAACAACAATGCCCTGATTGCAGCCCATGAAAACATGAAAAAGAGTATAGTAATCAGTTATGAATCTTTGGTTGAACGCAGGGGCCACCTGGTCCGCGGATTCAAGAAATTGGGTTTTGGCGTAAGCCTGGATGTGATCAAGGCCGACCACCGCACGCAGAGCAACAGCCAGATGATTTTATCTGAAGATGAGCGGCGTTTGTATAAATATCTGCAAAAACTTGAAAAACAGAGTTGTTCTTAAGAGGTACAAATGGATGAGAAAGAAAAACTTGAGGTGATCGACGATCATGCCGAACACCTCTATTCAAATTTAATCTCCTTTAATGTCAATCCCGAGGAGGTGTGTCTGGGATTGGGGATCAGAGATGTAAAAAATCCCAATGCAGTCAGGGTGCACTCCTTTTTACACCTCACCTTGCCCCATTTTTTACGTTTTGCCGAGGCAGTTAACAAGCAGGTGGACTTATTGATTGAGCGGGGCGTTGTTTCTCGGGAACCCGAACAATAGTCAACCGTTTTTCATCCGGGGATTTTAGTCAGCCACCATATAGGGTATCCACACCACTGGAGACCCATTGGCTTCAAACCAGTCAATCCCTTCCAGCACCATGTCAAATTTGAGCCAGAACAAACCGGGTGAGGGGTGGGGGGGCAGAGTCAGAGTAATTATGTCTGAATAGCCGCCAGCCAGAGGTTTGGTTAAAAATGCCCGGGCAAGGTTGAGTTCAAGGTGATGCTTGTTTTGATCGAATAATTGAGCCCCCACACGGACGATCCTGCGTCCGGAGAGAGAGGTTTTTCTCCACAGGGCGCCCCCTGTATTTTTTATCCCTACATTCAAGGTTAATTCACTACCGGTTGAGGCCTCGATTGTTTTATTTGATATTTTGATTGTTGCCCGGAAACGCTTGTTCTTAATGGCATTGCCAATCTGACTGGAATCCCAGATTTCATGATATATCCGTTTCCAGTGCCTGGTGCCAGGCTGATATTTTTTTGACATGGCGACTTCAGGATGATCGGTGATTTCCCAGGTTAACCGGTCAATACCGATTTGTCCGGCCAATTTTCTGGTTTGGGCCATTTTTTTGTTGGAGTCATTCCAGTTGAAGAGGATATAACGCCAGTTGATAAACGGTACTTCCCAGCCCTGGCGGTTACGTTCGCTGACAAATTGTTGCATAACGGAGAAGACCTTCTTGAAATCTCCTCCCTGACGGTAGCGGCTGTAAGTCTCCTGATCGGGACCATCGACCGAAAAGGTGATTTCATCCATCTTGGCAGCGACCAGGCGTTGGATTAATTCCTGGTTCAACATCAACCCATTGGTGCTGATATACAGGTAAATGTGTGGAAAATGGCTTTTAATATGCTCAACCATGGAGATTGCCTGCGGATGGACAAATGGGTCTCCGTAGTTGAAGAGGTCGATGCGCTGCAGATCCTGACCCACTTCGTTCATCAGGATTTCAAACTCAGCAAAGGGGAATTTAAGGCGGGAGCGGGTCTGCAGAATTCCTGATTCCTGGTGACAGACAGCCTGAAAACATGAGAGGTTGCAAAGTACGGTTGGTTCGAAAAAGATCCTGGGTAATTTTTCCAGTTTAACCGGCCCCTGCGGAGGGTTTTCCTCCGCGGAAAGCGGTCGTTTCAGACCGCAGGGATCACAAAAACAGGAATGGCCCTGATTCAATCCCTGGCGGATCTCCTGAACCAGGGGAGAGTTCCAGATAGAGAGGAGTGAGTCTTTCTGCAAATATCCCAGGGGTCTTTCACCAAAAGGATCCGCGCACCCACAGACCACCTTGCCATCACACAAAACCACCAGCTGGTTAAATATCCAATCACAGGTAAACTTGGTTTTTTGATCGCATTGATGCATAAAATATTCCGATTGGAAACTATATAGCCAACTATTTTGATTGTCAAGGGGTTGAACCATGGGTAAAGAAATGATATTCTTGCCTCTTATGATTTTTGAAAATTCCCGGCTTTCCCAAAAAAAGATCTTTATATTCTGGCTGCCCCTGGCTGCCACCTGGCTGCTGATGGCCTTTGAAAGTTCTTTTTTAAACGCAATCATTGCCAGGCTCTCCCAGCCGATTTACAATTTGGCTGCTTTTGGCGTGGCTTTCAGCCTCGCCATCCTGGTGGAAGCCCCCATAATCATGATCATGAGCGCGGCCACCGCCCTGGTTAAGGACCGCGATTCCTTCTTGAAATTACGCACCTTTACCTATTTATTAAACGTTGCTATCACCGTGATCATGGTCATTGTGGTTCTGCCACCGGTGTTTGATCTCCTGGGAAGACAACTTATTGGTTTGCCTCCTCAGGCGTACCGGCTGGCCCACCACGGAACCTTGCTGCTGCTGCCATGGCCGGCCGCTATTGGTTTCAGGCGTTTTTTCCAGGGAATTTTAATCCGCCATCACCTTCCCCGCCGGGTGGCATACGGAACTGCGGTGCGCTGGGGTACGATGTGTGTGACTGCTCTCATTCTGTTCTATTTTAAATTGCCGGGAGCCTATGTAGGCTCGATTGCCCTGACAAATGGTGTAATAATGGAGGCTTTTGCTTCCAGATTGATGGTACATAAAATTCTGCTGCAGCTTAAACGACAGGACCCCGCTCCGGATCAAGTCAATGATCCCCTCACCTATCGACAGATTGTCCGTTTTTATTACCCCCTGGCCTTGACCAGTATCCTGGCCCTGGGGGTTCATCCCCTGGTGGCTGTTTTTATGGGAAAAAGCCGTTACTCTCTTGAATCTCTGGCAGTTTTGCCTGTGGTTAACGCCCTGGTTTTTATATTTCGGGCCGTGGGACTATCCTACCAGGAAGTGGTGATTGCTCTGATGGGTTGGCAGAAGGAGAGGTATGAGAATTTAAGGAAATTTGGATATGTTCTGGCTGGGATTTTATCGGGCGGCCTGGCGCTGGTCGCATTTACGCCCCTGGCAAAAATATGGTATCAGTCGGTTTCGGGATTATCGATAAATTTGAGCGAATTTGCCTACCTTCCCACGCAGATTCTGGTATTTTTGCCTGGATTCACTGCTTTAATTTCCTGGCAGCGGGCGATGATGGTTTACCTGAAGCGGACCTCTCCGGTCAGTTGGGCGACTGCAATTGAAGTATTGATCATGGGTCTGGTTTTGGTAATCACTGTATTTGGGTTTAAAATGGTCGGAGTGGTGGCTGCTGCACTGGCATATCCGATCGGCCGGATTTGCGGGATTATTTATTTGATACCCAGCCAGGTTAATGCACTTAAACAACGAGAGGTTTCGGTCAGAGAGTAGCTTTTAGGTCATCCAGGCTGCCAATATTTACTGCCTCTACTTTTATGTCCAGCTGCCTGGCAGTCCGCTTCAACAATCCTGTCAACACGCTGCCTGCACCAATTTCGCTGTATTTCTCGATCTGTTTTTCCTGTAACAGCTTCAACATGGTGGTATGCCAGAGCACCGGGCTGGTCACCTGCTCTATCAGCGCTTGACGGGCCTCGCTGCCACTGGTCATCTCATTGGCTTGTATATTGTTGATAACCGGATATTTCATGTCATCAAAATGGGTGTTTTGCAAATCTATGGCTAATTTTTCCTGTGCAGGCTTCATCATTTCCGAGTGGAACGGCGCGGAGACGGGAAGAAATACACATTTGGGCGCATCAATCTTCTCAGCGGCCTCTTCAACGGCTTCTTTTTCCCCTGAGATTACTATTTGTGAAGCGGAGTTCCAATTGGCCAAGTTGACGATGCCCGCAGTTTCTGCGGCAGCCCGTTTGACCTCTTCTATGTCTGCCCCGATAATGGCGGCCATGGCGCCTTTGCCCACAGGAACCGCTTCCTGCATGTATTTCCCTCTCTTATGAACCAGTAATACGGCATCCTCAAAGGTGAGAACTCCGGCACACAATAAGGCTGAATATTCACCCAGGCTGTGGCCGGCGGCGATTACCGGTTCCTGGCCGAGCAGCTGATAAAGAATATGGGATACTGTTAGAAGTGCTGGTTGAGTGTTATGAGTGAGCTTCAATTCCTCTTCCGGACCCTCAAAGCAGATGTTTGACAGAGAGTACCCCAACACCTCGTCTGCAATATTGAATATTTTTTTACCCAAATCACTGTGATCGTAAAGGTCTTTTCCCATGCCCACAGCCTGTGAACCCTGACCGGGGAATAAAAACGCATAATCTTTCATATTAGCTCCTATTGGGTGAAATTATATCATAAAACCATCTCACAGGTCATCATAATTGAGGCTGACGTCAAGTCAGTGAAATGGGTGTTTTCAGAGCCGGTTGGCAGTGATATATCGCTTTAAAGCATCCTGCCAGGGCTGCATAATATTTAGATTGTGATCTTTCAACTTCTGGTTCTCCAGCACAGAATATTCGGGCCTCTCAAAAGCGGGGGCAAATTCTCCAGGTGCCGCCCGGGTGAGTGTGATCTGAGACCTGCTGATACTGAATATCTCCCTGGCAAAATCATACCAGGAGCAATCCCCTTCCGCGGTACAATGATAAAGACCAATGGGTGGTTGGTGCTTGATGACATGCAGAACTTGTGCTGCCACATCCTCAGTGAAAGTGGGCGTGAGAATTTCATTGTCCACCACCCGCACCTCTTCCCTCTCCCGAGCCAGTTTGAGCATTAGATCGACAAAATTATAGCCTTTTGCCAGGCAGGGATGCTTGCCGTATAAACCGGAAACCCGGAAAATATAATACTTTTTTGCCAGGGCCTGGATAAAATACTCACCGGACAATTTGGTGTTCCCGTAGACATTTAAAGGGAGGGGCGGATCGGTTTCTACATATGGGGCCCTCTTATTGCCGTCAAAAACATAATCAGTGCTGATATGAATCAGGGTTGCATCCATTTTGTTGCAAACCTGGGCCAGGTTTAGAGCTCCCAGGCCATTAACGGCAAAAGATTTTTGCGGATCTTTTTCACATCCCGGTACATTGTGCATGGCCGCGGTGTTGATTACCATATCTATATCTTGAAAAGAATCAAAGGATTTGTTTACTGAATCGATATTGGCAATATCAATGTCCTTGATGGTGAGCGCAACCAGGGTGTATCCCTGCTCTTCTATAGCGATACAAATGTCAGAACCCAATTGCCCATCCGCACCCACAACAGCAATCGTCATTTGTCCTCCATTTGCATCACCGCATCCTCTCCCTGAAGTTTGGAGATACCGTAAGGGTAGTTGGAAACGGCGGGGGAGGTTTCATCAAACAATTCATTCTCCGTATACCCATAAACCGAACAGGAACCCGCATAAATAAATCGTTGTATGCCTGCCTTTTTGGCAATGTAGCAAAGGTAG
>CBFDCH010000004.1:0-14559 GCA_965603235.1 uncultured bacterium
TAACTGAATCCCGCATCAATTGACACATCAAGTTTCACCCGGGTTTTTGTCTCGTTGAGAAAAAATTCGTTTACTTTTATTACCGGAAAAAAATATTTCTCCTTTTTAAATCGATTTCTGATCTTTTCAAGTTGTTTTTGAAATTTAATGGGAATATATTGGTCGGTGGCCAACAATTTTTTAATCCTGTCCATCTCCCGGTTTTGCTTGACATCTATGTTCAGCTGAGTCAGCCGGGCAACCTCGCCCCGGTTGATTGTATAAATAATTTTAATCTTGCTTTTGGGGATATTTTTTTCAAGCTTATACCCCACCCGGCTATTAAAAAATCCGCGTGAATTTAAAAAAGCCTTGACCTCAACCAGAGACTTTAGCAATTTAGCCTTGGTAAAATAGGTGTTGCGTCTGACGGAAAATATGGCATCTTTTAAGGGCCCTTTGGCCACAGCCTGAGAACTCTCTATTTTTATAGCAGAGACACGGAACTTTTTATAGAGAACAAAATAGAGATGGATATCGTCTCCTGTCAGCCGTTCAATTTTTATCTCTACGTTCGCAAACAGGCCCGTTTTATAAAGATCTTTTAAACCCTGACGGGCCTTTCTACTGTTGTAATAATCACCCGGCTGCAGCGGAATAAGCATCCTGTATTTACCCATGTCCGCATCTTTAACTCCTCCGTTAATGGATAAAAAGACCTGCCGTATTTTAAGCTGGTTCTGTTCCTGTCCCAGCAAAGCCGGCCCCAGCATTATGATTAACAAAACAATGCTAATGCCTTTTTCTAAAACTGATGTCAAGACTGAGTCTTCCTTCCTCATTTTTCATTCCAATCAGAGCAATGGATGGGGATATCTGATATTTAACGTACCACACCTCTTTGGGCGTATTGGAAAAATTTGTTGAATAGACAATTAAAAAATCCTTGGCAATGGATTTGCCAATAATAATTTTAGCCGTATCTTGAAAGGATGGTCCCATGGTGGTGGGGTCCAACCTTAAAAGGTAATCTCCGAATATTTTTTTTGTGCTCTTTTTAATCTGGTTGGTAAGGATTTCCGAAGCAAACAAACCAGTGGTCCCGGTGCCGATACGCGAGCTCAACTGGGTGGAGGTGGGCCCGCGGAACAACTCTCCCAGGGAGATCAGGGCTAGAATATCCTGCGGCGGCAGCGGCGGCGAGGATTTAAAGTCTGGCTTGTAACGGGTGGAATTTCCCTTTATATTAAAGCGGATGCGGTAATTTTTAACAAATGCTTCCGACTCAATATTAATAATCGGATCAATCATAAATTTATTTTGAAAACTGATTTTACCTTTCAGCAGGTTGAAGGTGGAATCAAAGAAGTACAACTCCCCTTCCCGGCTCTCAATGACGCCGGTAAGCAATGGAAAGGCCGGAGTGCCGGTTACATGGAGGTTAAACTGCCCCCTGGCTTTGCCATTCGAATTATTGAAAACCACATTGTCACGCCCCACCATGCGCAGATCGAATTCCAGCATATCCAGGATCTGTGACTCTGACGGAGAGAGGGTAGGATCGGTGTTGAAACTGATCTCTTCATCGATTTCCCGCTCCCAGGAAACAGCCGAAAAGTTGAGTGTACCGCGAAGTACCAGTTTTTCGTCCAGATAGCGCAGGCGTAAATCCCGGGTGGAGAGGGTAAAGGTGGTGCGATCCATGGGGTAAACAGTCATATTTTTACCTTCCATGTTGATCAAAAAGTTGCCCAGGCGTCCTTCCTTGATAATAAACAGCCCGCTGCATTCCACCTGGCCGCCCCCCAGGCTGCCCCGCAATGATTGCAGGGTAAAATTTAAATCCCTGAAATTAATTCGGCCGCTGAAATTGTCCAGTGTATGCGGAAAATTGGGAAAAGTGAGACGCTGGCCATTAAAATTGGCATACCCCTGGGTTCTGAAAATTCCCGCATCAGTACTGCTGATTTCACCGTTCAGCTCCAGTTCACCCTCATTTAATCCCCACGGGATCAACATGTTGATATCTTTAAGAGATAATTGGTAGGAGCCGTTAAACCTGCCCTCCTGTTGATTTAACAAAAAAGTGAAGGGGGATTTAACATTGTTATTGTTAACCATCCCATGCATGGAGAGGGAAAATTTTTCAAAATCGGTAAATACCTCTCCATTGCCCCGGACGGAAAATGATTTATCCGCGTAAAAGGATAAGTTGTTAAACGCTGTTTTAACAACTATGGGATCATTCCAGAACTCCCCCTGCCCGGCAAAAGAAACGTCAAAATCACCCAGCAAACCCTTAAGGTAACGCTGCGCCTGAATCTGACCAATAGAACCCTGCAGGTTGTATCTGCGTCTGGCATAATCGATAAAAATCCTGGCACTGCCCCGACCACCCATGTAATCGAAGGCGAGGTCGGGCAGGGATATTGAGTCAGTATCTGTTTTTAACGATCCGCGCAAATCTTCCAGGGGAAAAGAGTAAAAATCGACCTGTTTTGCCGAAAAATCACCCTCAATCTGCGGCAATGCCTGGTTTTCAAGCAATTGGTAGCGAAACCGCCCTTTAAAAAAACCACTCAGCGACAGGTCGAGTCCCAGGATGGGCAGCACCTTGGCTGCCTGACCGGACACATCGGTAAAAATAATTTCAATGCCAGCCGGATCAATTTTAACATCAGCCAACCCCTGCAGTCCTTTATCCTGTACCGTAAACCGGCCGACGGTATTTCCCGCCTCACTGGTAATCGTACCCCGGAGAGATTCAATGGGTTGAGAACTTGATGTAAAATTGCGCAAAAACAGGCGGCTGCTAACCTTGATGTGATCACCCCTCTTGTTCAGCTTTAAACTGCCCTCGCCCCCGCCTTTGGCCAATTGCCAGCGGGCCAAATCCAGGTCGAGATAAAACCGGGAATATTTATCCAGAAAAGAAGCCTCATCCAACGATGCCTGAATGTCGAGGTTCAGACGGTTGCCGGCAAAGCGCCAGTCACCTTTGAGCGATAGCGCCCCAAACTCGGAATCGATCTTCGAGGAAAAAAACCGGGCCCACCTCTCCTTCAAATGGTAGGTGAAAGAGATGTTGCCGCCAATATTAAATTCCGGGCCCCGGTAGTCCGGCTGGGGATAAACCTGACAATTACCGGTGATGATATTGTTTTTAATGGTCAATTCACCACTCTTCATCACCCCCTGAAGGGGAATAGCCGACTCCAGGTCCAGCATCCTGACGACCTGGCCCCCATTTCCATTTTTAACCACAACATTGGTAACCCCGGCCAGAGAATTGACACGCAGAGTGGTTGCCAGCGGGCCATCGTTAAAGGTTGAATTGATGCGGATCCGTTTGTCCTCATTATTCCACCTGGCTGTCCCCTGAAGCTGCTCAAACTCCAACTCACTCGAATAAAACTTGGCTGCTTTAAAATTACCGCTGATGGTCAGGGGGCCCTCTTTCTCTTTGGATATCCGGGCATTGCCATACATATATCCATTAATATTCAATCCTTTTAAAATCGGATAAAGCAGTTGTTCGGGATTGCCTACAAAATTGGTGTGCAGGGAGAATGTGCCGTCGTCCAGAATACGGCCGTTTACATTGATATCCAGATAAGGAGTGCTCCAGTAAAAATTGTTCAAGCGTATATGCTGCGGTTGTTTTTTAAACTCACTCTTTAAGGCTCCCTCCATTACCATCTGGGTGCCGCTATGAGGAAACACCACTTTTAAATGGGGCGAATTCAGGCTGAAGAGGATGCTCTCCATCTTTTTAAATGAACGGAGGTCAAATTCCAGCAGGTTGATGAACAGGCCCGCGGACCTGAAGATTAACTCACCCTTATTGATGTTGATGCGGTTTATCACAAAAGGAATCTGGTCGGAGACGATACTGTTGTCTGAATTAAACAGACTTTTATCCAGAAAAATTCTCGGTTTATGAATGGTTAAATCGACCTCTTTCTTTTTGGACAGGATGGAGAAGAGGGGCATTTGCACCTCAATTTTTTCAAACGAAACAATATTTGTCCCCTGGAAGGTAAAATCTTTTATGTCCTTTACCTTAATTGCCAGAGGAAAGACGGAAAGTTTTACATCAGAAAATGGGATTTGATTGGGCAGGAGGGCATTAATTTTTTGATAAACATAATATCTAAGTGCAAAATAAAGGGAAAAGAGGATTAACAGGGTAAAAAAAAACCCAAGGATATTTTAAGAATCTTTGAACGTTTCTTTGCCATATATATTATTTGTCCACCTTCTGCCAATCATCCAGAAAACGTTTGATACCAATATCAGTCAGCGGATGGTTCAGCAGTTTACCCAGGGTGGAGAAAGGAATGGTCGCAATATCCGCACCCATTAAAGCGGATTGTACAAAATGGAATGGATGACGAATGGAGGCCACAATAACTTCAGTATCCATACCAAAATTATCATAGATCTGGATGATCTCTCCAACCAGTCCCATACCATCTCCGGATATGTCATCCACACGTCCCACAAAAGGAGAGACAAAGGTTGCACCGGCTTTGGCCGCCAGTAATGCCTGAGAAGGGTTGAAAATCAGGGTGACATTGGTTTTGATATTCAGTAAGGAAAGGGACTTTACCACTTTCAGCCCCGCCAGGTTTATAGGTACCTTGATAACCACATTTTCCGAAATCTCGGCATACTGCTTGGCCTCTTCAATCATACCATCAGTATCCGTGGCTGTAACTTCCACTGAAACCGGACCGGGCACAACCTCGACAATTTCCTTGATCAAGGGGAGAAATCCTTTGTTCTCTTTGGCAATCAACGATGGGTTGGTGGTTACCCCATCAATCACACCATATTCGACACTCTCTTTTATTTCATTGACATTCGCTGTATCCAGAAAGATTTTCACCATTAACCTCCGCCAGCAATTATAACAAATAAACCCGGCCTTTACAAATATTTTTTTGTGATGAAAAACGCTGCCAAATCATCTTTTTTACCCGGGGAATGGGTGATTCAGGGGGAGTTATTTTTCGGATCTTATCTTTTGGAAAATTTTTAAACCTTTTGCCCTGGTCTTGAATTCACCATCCAGTTGCAGGTCATATAACCGTTTCAAATAATTGCCCATGGCTTTGCCCGGAGCAATACCCAGTTCAATCAAATCTCTGCCCTGGATTAAGGGCTGGATTGAATCTTTGTCCAGACTCAATTCCTCCTTGCGGTCCAGGTACCACTGGGAAATCTCATCCAGGTGGTTAAATTTCAGCGGTTCGGTCTCCCTGGACTGCCTGTCAGCAAAATCGAGCAGCACCAGCAGCAAATCCCTGCCATCCAGATCTCTGATCAGGCGGGAGATTGATTTAAAACCAATATTCTCCTGGTTGCGATAAAATTCAAAGAGGCGGTGATGATTTTTAATCAGATCCACAACCACCTGCTTCAAAGGGAAATTATTGCGGGTTTCCACCTTTAAACGGCCCAAAATATGACGGGCAGTGTCAGCGCCCTTTGTGTCATGGCAGAGGGAAGTTATGGTCATGCGGCCCCGCTTGAATTCCCAGCGGGTAGTATCCGCTTTGCCAACATCATGAAGCAGTGCTGCCAGCAGCAACGCCAGGCGCTCTTCTTCGGCAAGACCAAACATACCGGCCAGTTTGGAGCAGATATCCACAGTGATTATGGTGTGGGCCCAAACCGTATGATGACCGTATTCATCAATTTCCGGGTGAAAAATTGAATCCTGCATGGTGAGGGTCAGATCGTACAACGAGGGAAATATTTTTTCCAGAACCGCCAGCTTAAAATATTCCTGCAGGCCGAATGAGGGTAAGGGGGATTCCAGCAGCAAACGGAATAGTTCCTCCTGGATCCGTTCCATACTCAATTCACCCAGGTTTACGGGCCTGGCCAGGTGATAAATCTCTTCAGCAATAAGAAATTGGTGGACCGAGGCAAACCGGGCTCCACGCAAAATCCGTAGCGGGTCATCAAAAAAAGTCTCCGGCCCGGTCATTAATATGCGCCGGTTGCCGATGGCGTCCATGCCGCCAAAAGGATCCACGATCTGATTGTCCAGCAGGCGCAGGGCAATAGAATTGCAGGTGAAATCACGGCGCTTCAGATCTTCTTCAAGCGTTATATGGGCTCCCTGCTCAATGATAAAGTTTTTATGGGAATGGGATTTTTCACTGGCTTTCACATCTTTGCGAGGAACTGATATATCAAACACACGCTCCTCTCTGGTGAATTTAACCACCGCGAAACTTTTGCCCACTGTGTTGGTTTTACCATGACGACGCAGTTTTTTCTCTATTTCCTCATAATTGTGATCCACTACTACCAGATCTATGTCCCGTTCATGGTCCACCCTGTTGTAAAGCAAAAAGTCCCTGATTGTTCCTCCGACAACAAAAACCTTGTCGGCAAATATCTTTACAAAAAATTCTTTGAGAGGAAAATCAAAGGACTTAAAGCGTTTATTTTTGTGCATCATTTGAATTTTAACACGTTGATGGAAAACAATAAACATCTGCAAATTATCCGGCAAAAAAGAGGGAAAACCCCAAAACACTTGATATTTTTATAAAAAAATATATAATATTTTATATTGGACCATTATATAAATATTCAAATAAAATGCCATTAAAGGAGTTTTAAATGAATATCGACGATTTACTAAAGATTGCCGTTGAGAGAAATTCCTCCGACCTACACCTCAAAGTTGGCAACCATCCCATCCTGCGCATCAACGGTATTCTCAATCCTCTTTACGAGCTGAAACGGCTCATGCAGGAGGATACCATTGCCATGGCATACTCAATCATGAATACCTTTCAGAAGGAGAAATTCAAGAAGGATCATGAAATAGATATGGCATACAGCGTCCCTGGTTTGGGTAGATTCAGATGCAATGTGTTTCAACAGCGAGGCGCTGTGGGCATGGTATTGAGGGTTATCCCCACCCAGGTTAAGACCATTGCCGATCTGAATTTACCACTGGTTTTACAACGGATCGCAGATGAGAGACGGGGCATGGTATTGGTTACCGGCACCACTGGTAGCGGAAAATCAACCACCCTTGCAGCCATGATAGATCATATTAATACCCATCGTATCGAGCATATCATGACCATCGAGGATCCTATCGAATACCTGCACCGGGACAAAAAGAGCATCGTGAACCAGCGGGAAGTGGGTCAGGATACCAACAATTTTGCCAATGCCCTGAGAAGTGCCCTGAGGGAAGATCCGGATGTTATCCTGGTCGGCGAGATGAGGGACCTGATAACCATTGAAACAGCATTGCTGGCAGCAGAAACCGGACATATGCTCCTTTCCACCCTGCACACCCTTGATGCTCCCGAAACCATTAACCGTATTATCTCGATGTTCCCCCCCCACCACCAGAAGCAGGTCAGAATTCAACTGGCATCAGTTTTAAAAGCCATTATCTCCATGCGCCTGATTCCCAGGACCGAAGGCAAAGGGCGTGTGCCCGCAGTTGAAATTCTGATCAGTACACCGTTTATACAGGATTGTATTGAAAATCCGGAAAAAACCAAATTTATCAAAGAAGCCATATCTCAAGGTGTATCCCAATACGGCATGCAGACCTTTGATCAGTCACTCTATTTCCTCTATTCCAAGGGAATGATCTCCTATGACGAAGCACTGAAATGGGCCTCTAATCCGGATGAATTTAAACTGAAAAAAATCGGCGTACAGTCAACCAAAGACATGTCCATGGAAGAGATGGAGCAGAGAATTTCAGATATCTCCGGCGTGGAGGATGGTGAAGAAGGGGACGATAAAGACCATAACCTGCTTGATATAGATAAGTTATGAAGAGTTCAGAAATACGCGAAATCTTCTTTTCTTTTTTTTTTAAAAAAAAACACCATAAAGTACTTTCATCACCCTTAATCCCGGCCAAAGATCCCACCCTGCTCTTTACCAATGCCGGAATGAACCAATTTAAAAGTGTTTTTCTCCAAGAGGAGGAACGCGAGTATCAACGCGCAGTCAGCATCCAAAAATGCATGCGTGTATCAGGCAAACACAACGACTTTAACGAGGTGGGAAAATCTGACTTCCACCACACCTTCTTTGAAATGATGGGCAATTTTAGTTTTGGCGATTATTTCAAGGAGGGGGCAATCGAATATGCCTGGGAACTACTCACCCAGAACTACCATTTTCAGCCGGACAGTTTATGGGCAACCGTTTATAAAGATGATGATGAAGCCTTTAAAATCTGGGAAAAGAATATTGGCTTGCCCGGCAGCCGAATCATCCGCTGCGGCGAAAAGGATAATTTTTGGCAAATGGGGGAAACCGGGCCCTGTGGACCCTGTTCCGAGGTTCATTTCGACCGGGGAGAAGAGTTTGGCCCGGCGGAAATTACCGATAAAAATCCCCGTTTTGTCGAAATTTGGAACCTGGTTTTCATGCAGTACAATAAAACAGATGACGGCAAATTGCATCCCCTGCCAGCCCCTTCCATTGATACCGGCATGGGCATGGAGCGACTGACCACATTGCTGCAGGGAAAAAAAAGCAACTATGAAACCGACCTGTTTCAGCCCATAAAAGATTTTACCGCTGAGCAGGCCGGCATAGATCCTGCCGCAGAAAAACACCAGGTTGATCTCAACGTGGTGGCTGATCATATCAGGGCTCTAACCTTTCTGGTTGCCGACGGTATCTTGCCGGCCAATGACGGCCGCGGATACGTCTTGAGACGGATCCTGCGCCGCGCGGCCAAACATGGCAAGGCCCTAGGATTTGACAAACCCTTCCTCCATCAAGTCTCTGGCCGGGTCATTGAGGTAATGAAGGAATTTTATCCCGAATTGGACTATAATCGAACCTTTATCGCCGAAGTGATACAATCCGAAGAAGAGAGGTTCAGCAAAACCCTGTTAAACGGATTAAAACGGTTTGAGGATTTACTGGAAGATTCGTTTGCATCAAAAGTGGAAAAAATAGATGGCAGAGCCCTGTTTAAACTCTCTGACACTTATGGTTTTCCCCTCGATTTTGCCATCGATCTGGCCAATGAGAAGGATATTGGAGTTGACCTGGAAGGATTTGAGGTGGCGTTGGACCAGCAGCGGGAAAAGTCCAGAATAAGCCTGAAAAACAGACAAAAAGCTCACGGAGCCATGCTGCTGGGGGACAAAAAATTAGAGAGCAACTTTACCGGGTATGAGAGCCTGGAGGAGGAGAGCACTGTAATTGCTATCCTGGTGGACCAGCGCCAGACAGAGAAGATCCAAGAAAACCAGCAGGGCTACCTGATCCTGGATAAAACCCCTTTTTATGCAGAATCCGGAGGACAGGTTGGAGATACCGGCCAGGGTAAAACAGATTCCAGTTATTTCGAAATATCCGATACTGTCAAGGGACCTGCAGATCTCGCCCTGCACCAGGTGATTATGCGCAAGGGAAGTGTGCGGCAGGGAGAAAAGGTGAGGGTGACGGTTAATGAATCGCGCCGGCAGCAGATTGCCATTCACCACACCTCCACACATCTGCTCCACCACGCGTTACGGGAGGTGCTTGGCCTGCACGTGAAGCAGTCCGGATCCTATGTTGGTCCCGATAAACTGCGCTTCGATTTCACCCACTTCAAGGCACTAACCCGGGAAGAATTGGCAAACATCGAAGCCCTGATCAACAATAAAATCCGGGGAAACAATCAACTGGGCAGTGATATCGTGAAATACGAGGTGGCCATTCAAAGGGGAGCCATTGCCATATTTGAGGAAAAATATTCTGATGTGGTCCGGCTGATTTCCGTTGGAGATTTCTCAAAAGAGTTGTGCGGCGGCACACATCTCCACGCTACCGGGGAAATCGGACTCTTTAATATCACCAGCGAATCCTCCATCTCAGCGGGAATCCGCCGCATAGAGGCAGTGGCAGGAAAAACAGCCTACCAAACCATGCAGCGGGGACAGGCAACCCTGAACAATATTCTGCTCCATTTTAAACAAAAGGAAGAAGATGTACTCCCTTACCTGAAAACGCTGGAACAGCAATTGAAGGAAAAAGAAAAACAGATCCGCAAAACAAAAGTTAAAGAGGGCGCCATAAACCTTGACGAGATCATCCAGCAGGGCACCACAATTAACAATATTCAGGCTGTGGTGGAATTTATTGACAACCTGGACCGCAAGCAACTCAGCACACTCTCGGATGAAATTATGGGCAGGATCAAGGGGATTGCCGTGCTCTCCACCAACATCAACGGCAAATCGGCCATTGTGATTTCGATCAGCAAGGACTTTACAAAAAAGTTGAATGCTGGTATTATTATTAAGGAAATTGCCGACATGATAGGTGGAAATGGCGGAGGCAGGCCCGACTTTGCCCAGGCTGGTGGCGAACAAATTACAGATGTACCTGAGTTCAAGAAAAACACCACCGGGATCATCAGGCAACATTTAGGATGAAACATAAATTTTTTTTTGTTATCACCATGTTTGCCGTGTCAATTGCTCTGCCAGCAACCGACGTTGTAGTCAAAAAGGACAAAAAGGGACGAATTACCATCTCCAATGTTTCCACCCATAAATCAAAGCCGGTATCCCTCTCCAGAAACTTGAATTTCCTTAGACCAAAAAAAACCACAATCTCAATCCCAGCCGCCTTACTGGAGAAGATTAAAATTCTTTCATACAGATTTCAGTTGAGGGAAGATTTAATCATTGCCGTTGCCCGGGCCGAATCTAGTTTTAATCCACGGGCAGTATCCAGAAAAGGTGCGGTTGGAGTAATGCAGCTGATGAAGGGAACCGCCCAGCAATACGGGGTAAAAAACCGCTTCAATGTTGATCAAAACCTGGAAGCCGGAGTCAAGCATTTAAAACACCTGTATAAAAAATTCAACCTAAATCTGCCACTCACCCTGGCTGCATACAATGCCGGCGAAGAGGCGGTAAAAAAGTACAATGGTGTGCCCCCCTACCGGGAAACCCGCAACTATATCCGCCGGGTTTACAGGTACATGGGACTGAGTTATACATCCTCCTTCACTCTGCGTACCTCTTCCAAGATTTATAGATATATGACCAAAGAGGGGAGAATTGTTATTTCAGATTCGCCACCCGCAGGGGCTAAAGGTAAGATAGAAATTTTCAATTAAAGCTACTCGTCCCCTTCCAAATATGATATAATAAATGATGCGTCTTCTTAGATTATTTTTCATAATTTCCCTTTCATTAACCGCTTCCCCGTTAATGGCATACGTAGGTCCTGGCGCCGGATTTGCCTTTATCGGTTCATTTTTCTTTATCTTCATCGCTTTTTTTCTGGCTTTTTTCAACCTGCTCACATTTCCAATTCGCATACTCATCAGGACAATAAAGCGAATCAATACCCTCAAAAACGCAAAATTTAAACGAGTTGTAATCGTGGGATTTGACGGCATGGATCACCAGCTCTTCAATACTCTACGCCAGCAGGGAGCTAAATTCCCAAACTTCGAAAAGCTGGAGGCGGCCGGGACCTTCGCACCCCTGCTCAGCACTGAGCCTCCCATTTCTCCGGTAGCCTGGTCTACCTTCTCCACCGGTGTGAATCCCGGCAAACACAATATATTCGATTTTTTAACCACAGACCGCAACACCTATATGCCGAAAATATCTCTTTCAGAACTGTTGCCCCCCAAGCGGTCTTTAAAGCTGGGCCGGTTTATCATCCCTTTGTCAAAGCCGCGCATTGAACTCAAGCGCAAGAGCCAGAGTTTTTGGAAAATCGTTGGCAGCAAGGGAATTTTTTCCTCCGTATTGAGGGTTCCCTATACATTCCCGCCCGAAAAATTCTATGGTTCCATGCTGGCCGGACTGGGTCCTCCGGATTTAAGGGGCACCCAGGGCAGTTACACATTTTTTACCGAAACAGGCCATCAACAATCGGATATCTGGGAAGGGGTCAATCAAAAATTAAGCAAGGCGGAAGAAAACACATATACCGGTACAATTGATGGTCCTGGAAATCCCTTTCTGACAGACAACCCTGCACTTACATTAAGTTTCAAATTAAATGTGGATAGAGAGGCAAAGGGAGCAACCCTGCACATCGGTAAAGAAAAGATATCTCTGCAGCTGAATCAAACCACCCAGTGGATGAAGCTTGACTTTAAGGCCGGCCTGATTACCGTATCGGGAATTGCCCAATGGGTATTGGTGGATACAAATCCGGTCAAACTTTACCTCTCACCCATCAATATAAGCCCTGAAAATCCCTCCATGCCTGTGGCTCACCCGAAAATATTCTCCGTATACCTGGCCAAACAACTAGGCCCCTACGCCACCCTGGGTATGGCTGAAGATACCACCGCGGTAAACGAAAAAGTATTACCTGAAGAGGTATTCCTGCAGCAGGTTTATCAGATGCAGCGTGAGCGGGAACTGGTTTTTTTTGATTCCCTGAAAAAGATAAAAAAAGGACTCATCGTACAGGTGTTTGAGGCCACAGACCGGGTGCAGCACATGTTCTGGCGCTACCTGCCGGGCGCCAATTCTCCGGCCGAACAATCCTCAAACGCTCAAGAGATTAAACATGCCATTAAAAACATATATCAGGAAATGGACAATTTCCTGGGTAAACTATTGCCCAAACTTAGCGAAGATGACCTGCTGCTGGTTGTGTCTGACCATGGCTTTAACGCTTTTAACCGCGGTTTACATCTAAACTCCTGGCTGCATAAAGAAGGTTACCTGGTTTTAAAAGATGGCAAAAAAAAGAGCGATAAATGGTTTGCCGATGTGGACTGGTCCAAATCAAAGGCCTATGGCCAGGGTCTGAACGGCATCTTTTTGAATCTGGAGGGAAGGGAAAAATACGGTATTGTAAAACCCGGACCAGAAGAGGATAAAATAAAAACAGAAATCCAACAAAAATTAATTAAACTTAAAGATCATGAAAAAGACGAAACCGCTCTACAGCAGGTATTTAAGCGGGAGGAGATATACCGGGGACCCTATACCCAGAATGCTCCGGACCTGATCGTGGGCTACAAAAAAGGGTACCGCGTTTCCTGGGAATCATCGGTGAACTATGTGGACACCACTCTCTTTTCCGATAACACCCGCATGTGGAGCGGCGATCATGCCCTGACCAGAGACCAAATACCGGGAATTCTCTTCAGCAATAAAAAAATCACCGGGGAGAAACCGGCCTTGATTGACATATCTCCCACAGTTCTGTCCGCCTTTGGCATCAAACCGCTCCCCTTTATCGAGGGAAGGGATCTGGGAGTACACTCATGAAACGGAGAGATTTTTTAAAACATACGGGTGTGCTGCTGGCAGCCTCACCCTTAATGAATTTTGCCAACACTGCAAGCAACCGTAAAATGCTGGTGGTGGGCATTGACGGTATGGATCCCAAGGTGGTATACCGCCTGATGAATGCCGGGAAATTGCCCAATTTGCAACAGCTGGCCAACCGCGGCATATTCACCATGATGCGTACCACCACCCCTCCCCAGAGCCCGGTGGCCTGGGGCAGCTTTATCACCGGCACTGATCCCGGCGGTTACGGCATTTTCGATTTTATCCACCGCAAGCCAGCCAACTATGCCCCGTACCTGGCAGGAGTGGAAACCATTCCCTCCAAATGGAATCTGAATATTGGTAAATACAATATCCCCCTGAAACCGGGAAAAACAGTCTCAAAAAGGGGGGGCAAGGCATTCTGGGATTACCTGGAAGAGAGGGATATTCCCGCCACCATTTTTAAAATACCGACCAATTACCCTCCCAGCGAGAGCAATCAACGAATCATCTCCGGAATGGGCACACCGGACGTCCAGGGAGGCTATGGTTTATACAGCATCTATACATCTAACGAAAAAGAGATGCAAAAAGACCTGGGAGACAATAACCTGGTATATGCCTATATAGATAAAAACAATGTCATGAAGGGTGGAAAAATATATGGTCCTGAGAACGACCTGGTGGACGGAGCAAAAACCGTGGAGGTGCCCTTCAAGGTTTATGTGGATAACCGTCACAAAACCATTCGCATCGATGTACAGGGCAAAACCATCCTGTTGGCTGAAAAAGAACTTTCCGACTGGGTTGAGATAAAATTCCCCCTGATTACCAATGTGGCCAGTGTCACCGGTATGGTCAAATTCTACCTGCTGGAGCTGGGGAAACACTTTCGCCTCTATATTTCACCGGTACACATGAGCCCCCGCAATCCTGCCCTGCCCATCAGCACTCCCGCCTCCTACAGCCGCGAACTGGCCGAAAAAGTGGGCCTCTACCACACCATCAGCCTCCCCTGTGATGTTAATGCCTTAAAACAATTGACCTTTAACATGGAAAATTATATCACTCAAACTCAATCGGTTCTGGATGAGAGTGAAAAAATATTCGATTACGAATATGCCAGGTTCCAGGCACAAAAAAAGGGCTTGCTCTTTTTTTACTTTTCGCCCCTGGATCTGGGACAGCATATGTTCTGGGCCTTAAACGATGCTGAGCACCCCTACTATAACGCTGAAGCAAATAAAAAATACGGCCATATCAGAGATAAATTTTACATGGAGCATGACCGGATACTGGGAAAAGCACTGAA
>CBFDCH010000005.1:0-14533 GCA_965603235.1 uncultured bacterium
CTTGATGTCTCCAACCCTGCTTCAGCAGATGGCCAAATTGTACCCGGACAGCCCTTTGGCAGCTTTTTCCCAGGCAACTCTTCTCAAAAAGGTATTACTATCAGGATTCACTGTTTTTTTCCTTTTTATTAAAATTGTTCTGGTCGCCTTTTTTATCTACCTCTTTTTCGGCATTGGCGGCGCAAAAGGTATTTATGTAAATTTTTTCGCTTTAACCATGAATGCCGCAATCATAGGCTCTTTAATTCCCTTTATTATCCAGAACCTTCTTGCACTTCTAAAAGTTAACATATCGTCCATCTCCAGCCTGGTTGTTTTGGCACCCAATTTGAGAGCTGAAGCCGGGCTCTACCAAATCCTCTCCCAAGTAGAAATTTTTTCTCTGTGGGCTTTATCCATAATCGCTTTGGGTATAGCTGAAAATGCCCAAATAAAAAAAGGTAAAAGCCTGGTTATAGCCGGTTTATACTTTCTTTTTAAAGCTTCAATACTGGTAGTCTTGGCTATGTTATTGATTAAATTAAAGCAGAACCTTGGCCCTCTGGGCTAAGATTATTTGTAATGTTTTAATTCTCTCTCAACTTCCCGTTTTATTTCCCGATCCATAATTCTCTGCTTCTTCTCATATTCCCGTTTGCCCTTGGCAGTAGCGATTTCAACTTTAACATACCCCTTATTGTTAAAATACATACGTAACGGTACAATGGTTACCCCCCGGGTTTTTACCCGCCGGTCCAATTTCATCAATTCCTGTTTATGCAGCAGCAATTTTCTCTCTCTCTCAGGCTCGTGGTTATTGTAGCTGGCATTGGAGTAGAGTCCGATGTGACAGTTTAACATGAAAGCTTCGCCGGACCGGATATCCACATAGGCGTCTTTCAGGTTCACCTTCCCTTCCCGAATGGCTTTGATCTCACTCCCCAACAATATAATTCCAGCTTCATATTTGTCCAGGATTTCGTAATTGAAACTGGCCTTTTTGTTTACAGTTATAACCTTCATTTTTCCCTGATATCGTGCCCTATATTATACGACATCCTCTCCGGCAGGTAAAGGGGACAGACACAAAAGGGAGGAACATGATTCATCCGTTTGGAAAAAAGATACGGCAGAAAAATCTGGGCCACTATTTTCTGCGGTTGATTTGATATACTACCTTGTATAAAGATGCCCCGATGCAATCATTAATCAATTGTACATTCCTGGCATTTTCCGGGAGTTTCAGGATTTTTGGGGCGAAGTTAACGATCCCTTTGATCCCAAGGGTAACCAGGATATTAAGCGTCTCCTGTGCAGATGACTCAGGAACAGTGAGCAGAGCGATCTTTATATTGGGGTAATCTGCCAAATACTTCTTCAATTCATCAACGTGAAAAATTGGGACTTTTATTCCCTTAATATCAACAGCGGTACCTACCAATTCTTTTTTTATATCGAATAATGCAATTACATTGATATTACGGGCCTTGAATAGTTTATATTCTGACAGGGCTCTACCCAAACGGCCAGCTCCGATGACAACAACATCAGCGCCTTTATCAATAGACAATATTTTTTTTAACTCGCGAAAGAGACGTTTCATCTGGTAGCCCCGTTTTTGACGGCCAATTGAAATCCCCAGATAAAAAAAATCTTGTCTGATTTGGTTACAGGAAACCCCGGTGATTTCCTCCAGACGTTTAGAAGAGATATACGCATCACTTGGAATATTAAGCTTGAGCAGGGCCTCATAGTAGAAGGATATTCTGGTTATTACCCTTAAACTTATCTTTTTTTTCATTTTCTCCTCAGATATTGTTTATCTTTAAATTATATATTACTTGACACCAGCCAAAAAGTCAAGCGGTATGGGAGATACCACCTTTTCCAAACAGCAAAAATTCCAGCAAAAACATGTTAAAAAGAGGGGATGCAAGGAGAAAAAGTAACACTTTGAAGGCTGTCAAGTGTTATAATTACACAGAAGTAAGAGGAAGCGAATGCTGCTGTTTCAATCATTAAATTATCAGGGATTTCCTGAATTTTAAAATGGCCCACTCCCAGGCTAATCCTCACCCGGCAACTATTAACAAATTGAATCGATATGTTATAATCACATCTGTTATAAAAAAGGAGGATCATGGGTACCATAAAAAGACTCTTTGTGGAAAAAAAAGAGGAATTCAACATAAATGCCGAACAATTGCTCTTTGATTTACAGGAAAACCTGGGCATCAGTGGATTAAAAAATATCCATATACTGAACCGTTATGACATCTCGGAAATTAAGGACAAAGAGTACGCCATTGCCCGAAACACCATTTTCTCTGAACCCCCGGTGGACTATGTTTTTGACGAAGAGTTGGTATCCAATCAGGCCCGAATCCTAGCCATAGAGTACCTACCGGGTCAGTACGATCAGCGAGCTGATTCGGCTGCTCAATGTATCCAAATCATCACCCTGGGAAAAAGGCCCACTATTCAAAATGCAAGAGTTTATGTTTTTGAAGGTAATATCAGTGAAGACGACTATCTGAAAATAAAAAACTATCTTATAAATCCAGTGGATTCCCGTCCAGCCGCTCTGACCAAACCGGAATCATTGGTCCTGGATTTTCACAAGCCTACTCCTGTGAAAACCATGCGACGATTCATTGACCATTCCCTGGACGAACTTAAAGAATTACACCTGGAGCTTGCCCTGGCAATGAGTTTGGAGGACCTGCAATTCTGCCAACAATATTTTAATGAAACAGAGGCGCGCGACCCTTCCCTAACAGAGATTAAACTGCTGGACACCTATTGGTCCGATCATTGTCGACATACAACTTTTGACACCATTATTGAGGACATAAAGATGGAGGATTCCCCGCTCACATCACCCCACAAAGAAGCCCTGGCTCTTTTTACAAAAGTCAACAAGCGCATATATCCGGCCGATAAGCAAGAAATTAGTTTGATGAAACTGGCCACTATGAGCATGAAAGAACTGCGAAAAAGCGGTGAAATGAGCGATATGGAAATCTCAGGAGAGGTCAATGCCTGCAGTATTATCAGGCCGGTGAAAGTAGATGGGCAGGATGAAGAATGGATAATCATGTTCAAAAACGAAACCCATAACCACCCCACAGAAATTGAACCCTTCGGCGGTGCTGCCACCTGCCTGGGAGGAGCAATTCGCGATCCTCTATCCGGCAGAGCCTATGTCTATCAAGCCATGAGAGTTACTGGCAGTGGAGACCCAAGGACACCAATCGAAAAAACACTGGCCGGTAAACTGCCACAACGAAAAATTACTACAGAAGCAGCACATGGTTTTAGTTCCTACGGCAACCAGATTGGCCTGGCCACCGGACTGGTGCATGAATTTTATCACCCCGGTTATGTTGCCAAAAGGATGGAAGTGGGTGCTGTTGTCGGGGCAGTGGCAAAAAAAAATATCGTTAGAGAGGAACCGATGGTAGGCGATGTTATCCTGCTGGTGGGTGGGAAAACAGGCAGAGACGGTATTGGCGGTGCCACTGGTTCTTCCAAAGAACATACTGAAGAATCGATCTCAACAGCTGGATCCGAAGTCCAGAAGGGTAATCCCCCGGAGGAGAGAAAACTGCAACGATTGTTTCGCCGCGCCGAGGTGTGTCGCTTAATAAAAAAAAGCAATGATTTCGGTGCCGGCGGCGTCTCGGTTGCCATTGGCGAGCTGGCAGATGGACTTGATATCAACCTTGACCGTATTCCCAAAAAGTATGAAGGCCTGGATGGGACCGAACTGGCTTTGTCAGAATCCCAGGAGAGAATGGCTGTAGTCATTTCAGCAGAATCGGTGAACCAGTTCAGAATATTTGCTGAAGAAGAGAACCTTGAGGCAATTGAGATTGCCCAGGTAACAGCGGAAAATCGACTTAAGATGGTGTGGCAGGGGCAATCAATTGTGAACATAAGCCGGGATTTTCTCAACTCCAACGGAGTCAGGCAAAAAACCAATATAAAGGTTCAGGCGCCAATAGCTGAAGAAAATTTTTTCAATCAACACCCCAGGATAAAAAACTGTGAAGAAACAGCCGTAAAAAAAGCCTGGCTGAAAAACCTGCGTAATCTGAATGTGGCCAATCAGAAAGGACTTATTGAACGTTTTGACAGCACCATCGGCGCTGGTTCAATATTACTTCCATTTGGTGGAGTATACCAGCACTCTCCCAGTCAGGCAATGGTTGCCAAAATCCCGGTGAGGGGGCAAAACGCATCTACTGGAACAGTGATGAGTTTTGGATTCAATCCCCACCTTTCCAGTTGGAGCCCGTTTCACGGAGCAGTTTTTGCAGTTGTTGAGGCAGTGGCCAAGATTGTTGCGGCCGGGGGCGATTACACCACGGTCCGACTCTCTCTGCAAGAATATTTTGAAAAACTGGGTAAAGAGGAAATCCGCTGGGGTAAGCCGTTCAGTGCCCTTCTCGGTGCTTATTACACCCTGAATCAATTAAGAATTGCTGCCATTGGCGGCAAGGACAGCATGTCTGGTTCATTTAACGAGCTGGATGTACCGCCCACACTTATTGCATTTGCTTTGACTACATTGCCTGTAGACAAGGTCGTATCCACTGATTTTAAAAAGAGAGCAAGCAATGTAGTATACGTCCAGATCCCCAGAGACCAGCAGGAGATGCCCGATTTTGACATTCTAAAGACAAATTACTCACGTATCCATAATTTAATACAACAGGGAAAGGTCCTCGCCTCCTTCACAGTCGGTTATGGCGGTTTAGCTGCGGCTATCAGCAAAATGTCTGTGGGCAATCGTGTTGGTTTTAAGTTTAATCCCCGGTTTAACCCAGCCAGCCTTTTTGCCCCGGATTATGGTTCAATTTTGCTGGAAATAGATGAACACGAGGATTTGGACTCTTTATTTAGTGGAGTGGATTATCAATTGATTGGTTATACTCAGTCAGCGCCCTCTATCACTATAAACAATAGCAGTATAGATTTGGATGAAGCCTACCAGCACTGGACCAAACCATTGGAACTTGTATTCCCAACCCGAAGCAAGGAAGCTGGCGCTGAAGTAATGACTATCAACCATGTTAAAAGGACAAAGAGGCAGCCCGCAATAAAAATTGCCAGGCCTCGTGTTGTAATCCCCGCCTTTCCCGGAACCAATTGTGAATATGATACAGAGGATGCCTTTAACCGGGCCGGTGCCATTGCTGAAACAGTGGTTTTTCGCAATCTTCGACCGGAAGCAATAACCGAATCGCTGGCAGTATTGAGAAAAAAAATCTCAAACTCTCAAATTGTTGCTCTGCCAGGCGGTTTCAGTTCAGGGGATGAGCCTGACGGATCGGGAAAGTTTATTGCCGCCGTGTTCCGGAATCCAGAAATTGCAGAAGCAGTGATGGAATTATTGAACAACAGGGATGGTCTCATCCTGGGAATCTGCAACGGCTTCCAAGCCCTGGTTAAACTGGGATTGTTGCCGTACGGTGAAATTCGCCAGATAAACGAAAATGATCCCACTCTGACGTTTAATACAATTGGCCGCCATGTGGCAAAAATGGTGCAAACCAAGGTGGTTTCAACCCTCTCTCCCTGGTTTTTATTATCAGATCCCGGCGACATTCACTCTGTGGCGATTTCACATGGGGAAGGGCGGTTTGTGGCGGAACCACAGGTATTGGATGGACTGGTTAAAGGGGGGCAGATAGCCACCCAGTATGTGGACCTTGGAGGTAATCCCACTTATAACAGTGAGTTTAATCCCAATGGCTCCTGGCAGGCGGTGGAAGGTATCACCTGTCCGGAAGGACGGATCTTGGGCAAAATGGGACATTCAGAACGTATGGTTCCATGGGTGGCCAGCAACATCCCAGGCAACAAAGACCAGAAATTGTTTAAATCTGGTGTTGGCTACTTCAGCTAGACAATAATCTTCAATCAATGACAAAGAAAACATCAGAAAAGGTAGCAAAGCCTCTGGCGGAGCGACTCCGGCCCCAAACCCTGGAAGATTTCCAAGGGCAGGACCACCTGACCGGAGAGGGGAAGATGATCCGTTCATTCATAAAGAATAGAAAATTAAACTCAATGATCTTTTGGGGGCCGCCCGGCACTGGAAAAACAACACTCTCCAGAATCATAGTAAAGGAATTGGATTATCCGGCTATGGAATTTTCTGCTACTATCGCAAAAATCGCTGAGATCCGGGAAGTGATGACCCGGGCCTCAGAAGTAAGGTCATTACAGCAAACGCCATTGGTTGTGTTTATTGACGAAATTCACCATTTTAACAAACACACTCAGGATGCTTTCCTCCCCTTTGTAGAACAGGGAGAAATAATCCTGCTGGGTACAACCATTGAAAATCCCGCCTATAAGATAAACCGTGCCCTTTTGTCACGCATGAAAATTTTAGAATTCCATCCTCTTGAAGAGGATGTGTTAAAAAGAATTATGAAAAGAGCCCTTCAACTGATGGCAAAGGAAATCAAAGAGAACATCCACTTTACCCCAGCAATGGAAAATATCTTACTCAATTATAGTAACGGGGATGCACGGCGGCTCTTAAATTTGCTGGATATTGTGATTAACACCTATGACCCTGCAATCACAATAGATAAAAACCATGTTCTTGACATAATTCAGAATAAAATCAGCGCCTACGACCGGAGTGGAGACGATCGTTACCAATTGATCTCCGCCTTCCATAAGAGTGTACGCAACTCAGATCTCGATGCCTCCTTATTCTGGTTATACCGCATGTTAGAGGGTGGCGAGGATCCCATGTTCATCATCCGCCGCTTGATCCGTATTTCTGTTGAAGACATTGGTTTTGCCGATCCCGATGCATTAACCGTATGCCTGCAAACCAAAGAGGCCTACGATTTTTTGGGATCTCCGGAAGGGGATCTTTTCCTGGCCCAAGCGGCCATTTATCTTGCTTCTGCACCAAAGAGCAATTCCCTCTATAGAATGGAAACCAAATTAAAAAAGATTGTGGATAAATATAATAAATTGAGTGTACCCCTTCATATTGTCAATCCCTCAAATTCTCTTGCTGCTAAAAAAGGTGCTGGGAAAAATTATCAATATGCCCATGATTTCAAGGAAAAAACCACAACCATGGAGACCCTGCCACCAGGCATAAAAGAGAGTGATTTTTTTGTCGCCAATGAGATGGGCTTCGAAAAAAAGATAAAGGAGAGAATTTCGTACTGGATTACTTTGAAAGAGAAGCTGAAAAAAAAATAGGATCCACCCGGACTGAAGTCAGGTAAATAAAGGAAAAAACAACCTGACTAAAACTGTCAGTATAATCGCCAAAGTAATCGTAAGCAAGGTGATCAATAGAGCCCGCTTCCAGTTCAATTCTTTCACCAATACTGCAATGGTGGCCAGGCAGGGAATATAAAAAGTCACAAAGATGGTAAATCCATACACCTGGGTCGGGGTTAAAACGTTTAGGACATCCTTGGTGCCCAGAGCCGCAAAAAGCAATACAAGCGCCAGTTCCTTACGCATTATTCCAAAAACAAGGGTGATACCCAATACAGCAGGCAAACCCAGAATTCCGCTGGTAAATGGTGCCAGGAATTGGTTGATTGGCTCTGTCAAGTGCAAATGGGAGATGAACTCCAGGACAATACTGCCAACAATCAACAACGGCCAGGCCACAACAACAAAATCTTTTAATCTCAACCAGGTTTTCATCATTACAACCCTGGTTTTTGGAGAGTGGTAGCGAGGAATTTCCATGATCAATCCAGGTGTCACTTCAGGCAGCATTTTTGACATCACCTTTCCGGTTATACCAATAATTGCCAGGTTAATTAAATAGATTACAATAGCGGCTTTCATGGAGATAAAAAAGCCCACCAGGCCGAATATTACAGTCATGCGGGCGGAGCAGGGGACAAGGGTGGCCAGAGTGGCGGTGATAAACTTATCCCGGGGCGATTTTAAAATCCTGGTGGCCATGATTCCGGGTACAGTACATCCGTAACTCAGAAGGATGGGAACTACAGACATGCCATGTAGACCAATTCTGTGCATAATATTATCAATCAAGTAAGCGATCCGCGCCAGGTATCCGGTATCCTCAAATAGAGAGAGGATAATAAAAAATGGCAGCAGAAAAGGAATCACAATGCCGATTCCGCCTCCAATCCCCTGGACCATACCATTAAGAACCGCCAATAATAGGGGTGAACCTTTTGACAGGGTAGCCACCAATTCCTTTAGCCTTTCAAAATTCTCAATAAAGAGAGGTTCAAAAAAACCGCCAATGGCAAAAATCAGGGTAAAGGTGAGATAAAAAAGTGCCACCATAGATACAAATCCCCATAGAGGATGCATTAGCAAATTATCAATCCTCCTGCGGAAATCCTGCCGTGGAGGTTCTCCCACTTTTGCCACTTGTTCAAAAATGCTAAATGCCATATTGTGGCGAACTGAAGAGATGATTAAATCAGATCCCCGGTTAAAATCCTTTTCCAGACCATGCACAATCCGTTGAATATCAGCCTTGTCTCTGTTGGTAAAAAATTTATCCAGATACTTTTTAATAACTTCATCTTTTTCCAACAATTTGTGAGCCATAAAGCGAAAATCCCACTCGGACTTGATCCGCCTCTTCTTAAGAATATTTTCCAGACCGGTTACCACCTTTTCAAAATTGGCCGGTCCATGAATAGTTCTAGGCAGGGTAGTATTGTTTCCCTCCTGTTGGGCCCGGAGAAAAAGATCAAAGACACCCTCCCCTGTCCTACCGATTGTTTCAACCACCGGAATTCCCAGTTGCTTTTCCAACTCTTTCTTTAAAATGAGAATACCTTTAATTTCAGCTTCATCTACCATGTTCAGACCAATCACCATGGGCCTGCGAAGTTCCATCAATTGCAGGGTCAGTTCCAGACTGCGGCTTAACACTGTAGCATCAATGATATTGATTATAACCGCATCATCACTGGCGCTCAGCAAATATTGGACCGCCGCCAGTTCCGATTCATCAGATGTTTGTAAGGAATAGGTACCAGGAAGATCAACAACGCTAACCTCTTCTTCCTCCAGAATCATATCGCCCCGGGTATAGTGAACAGTTGCTCCGGGAAAATTTGAAGTTATGGACTTATATCCCACCACTTCATTAAAAATGGTACTTTTACCACAATTGGGCTGACCCATTAGGATAAATTCCAAGTTAAACCTCTTCTACCAATATCTTTTTTGCCAGGCGGTATCCAATGGCAATTTCCGTATCTCGGAAACGGACAGTGACCGGTCCCCCCAGAGAGGCTTTTCGGAAAATTTCAATAATATGACCCACATCCAGTCCCAGATGAGCCAAATTTAATTGAGCGCCATGACCCGCATCAATCTCTACTATTTTGACCTTATCTCCGCTCTTAAATTTGGTCAATCGGTCGCGTTTGCTAATCTCAGCTCTATTGGGTGAGTGCCAGTTCCTGCCCTTATGCATTTTTTCTCCTCGCTTTATTCAGACTCATCTATCGATTTTCTGCTATTTTTCCCCTCAGATATACCAACAAAAATCTCCTGAATGCTGGCATGGGGATGAGTTTCCATATAATTAATAAAATGGATCAACCTTTTTAATGTTTCATTACTGATGTGATGTTCCAATGAGCATGCATCTTTCTCAGCCGTACCCTCTGTCACACCCAGAACACTTGACAAGAATTTGAACAAAACCTGATGTTTGGTATATATATTATCAGCCTTTGCGATACCACTATCCGTGAGCTCAATATAACCATAATGTTCATGTTCAATGTAGCCAAATTTGGTTAATTTTTTCAAGGCGCCGATAACCGAGGCTGCCTTCACCTGCAGGTACTCCACCACATCTTTTACACGAACGGTCTTTTTATTTTTTGAAATGATAAAAATGGCTTCCAGGTATTCCTCCAGGCTCTGGCTTAATTGGTTCCCGGTATCTTCAGTCATAGTTCTGCCTATATTATATAGTCTCGACTAACTTTTGTCAATAAGCCTTACTCTGTCTGGCAAAATCTGGTTATTGCCCGCCTCCTTACTTGCCAAGGCCCAGGTTGTCTGCTAATATTCACCATATTATGAATTATGATTCCCCTGCCCTGCCCATCGATGATTATCGCCAGAAAATTGAACGAACCATCAACACCAATCCTGTGACCATTATCACTGCTGAAACCGGCGCCGGTAAATCGACACGTGTACCTCTTTGGTTCTGGCAAATGGGCAAACGGGTTCACATCACCCAGCCACGCCGTATCGCCGCTCGTTCCCTCTCCCACTATCTCTCCGCTCTGACTAAAAGCAAGTGGGGAACTGAGGTAGGCTACCAGACCGGATTCGATCGAAAATTCTCCAGGGAAACATCACTCCTCTATTTAACCGATGGGGTAAAAATGCAACAGGAGATAAAGCAGCAGGTCCATTATGATACTCTGATTATTGACGAAATTCACGAGTGGAATTTGAATCAGGAAGTCCTGGTTGGCCTGGTAAAAACGAACCTGGAAAAAAACTATTACCGGAACAAGAGTAAACGGATTATTATCATGAGCGCTACACTTCAGGCAGAAAAACTCTCTGAATTTTTTAACAATGCCCCGGTAATCACTGTACCCGGTCGGGGCCACCCGGTAACCATGCACCATAACCATCCCCATTTTCTCCTCTCTGATACCATGCAATTGGTGGCCATGGAGAAAAATATCCTGGTTTTTCAACCGGGAAAAAGGGAGATCGAAGATTACATTCTGATGATCAATGAAGATCTGGAGAGAGATAAGCTAAAAGCCAAGGTCCTGCCCCTTCATTCAGAACTTTCAATCAAGGAGCAGGCCAGGGTCTTTGATCATTACCAAGTGCCTAAAATTGTTGTGGCCACGGACATTGCACAAACCAGCTTAACTATTGACGATATCGATGCTGTCATTGATACAGGCATCAAAAAAGAAATTCACACCATCAAAGGTATTGAAGGGCTTTATCCTGTCGATATCTCCCGCTCTGAATGTATGCAGCGGGCCGGCCGGGCCGGCCGGGTAAAGAGCGGCCAATACATTCTGTGTGCCGAAATGGCTATAGAAGATCGTCTTCCCTTTCCCGAACCGGAACTCAGGCGGCTGAATCTGGAATCAGCTACCCTGCGACTCATCAAGTGGGGCATATCACCGCTAGCTTTCCCCTATTTTCATTCTCCCAAAAAAAATTTAATCCACAAAGCCATCAGCCAGTTGAAAATATTTGGAGCAATCGACAAAGAAGGAGCCATCACATCCGATGGTCAGCGCATGGCCGAACTACCGGTAGCCATCCGCAGCGCCAGGTTATTGCTGGAAGCCATGAAAGGATCAAAGGCAGTGTTGGCGCAGGCTTTGAAATTAATCGCCATCTTGGAGACCCGCGGTATCGTTAACAAGGAATACATGGGGGAAAAATGCTATAGCGGCAGCCCTAACTCAGACCTTTATAACCAATTGATCATCTGGCAGAGTGAAAAACTTAATAAAAAAATCATTAGTTTTAAAAAACTATCAATGGCCAAAGAGATCAACAGGGAACTGAAAAGCCGTGTCCAGGCGAGCCAGGGAACACCTGAAAGGACACCTGAAGATCAACAGGCCCTTTTCCGGGCCATCCTTTCCTCCTTTACAGATTTCCTTTTTAATAAAATTGGAGAAGTCTATGTCAAAGAGGGTGACGAAGAACGCCAGGTGGATAAAAATTCAATTCTTTTTACCAGCAAACCCGAGATGGTAACCGGAATTCCCTTTGATCTGGTCATAACCCGGGAAAATGCCAGGACAGGTGTTTGTGAAAAATTACACCTGCCGCTGCTCACTTTTGCCACTGAAGTTTCCCTTAAAATATTGGACCAGCTTAAACCCTTCAGCTACCGCAGGGATAAAGAGGTGGTCATTGAGGAGGGAGACCTAAAGATCCACCATACTGTCTACTTTGGCGGCAAGGTTATATCCTCTTATCATGCCTCACCCAATTGGACGGACAGCCAAGAGAAAGAGGTGGTTTTTCGAGCGGCGCATGAATGGTTCAGGCAGCATCAGACCCGATTCAATTTTGAGGAGAAGAGGGATTCAGTATACCGGCTATACCAAAACAGCAAGAGAGTCCTAGGGGGAGACCTTCAACCCTTTAATGTTTATTGGAAAAAATTCATTGAAACAGAGATCCGCAACAATCTAAAAAACGAGCACCTCGATTACTTTTTTAAATTCTCTCCATGTTTCCAGCGGATCACCCTCAAATATCTATTACCGCCACCCTTGATCCAACGCTTGAAAAAAGCCTGCTGGCCCAAAAGTCACACTATTGCGGGCAAGAGCCTGCCAATATCATATATAAGAAACCGCCCCTTTATTAGTCCCCCGCTGGATCTGTTTGAAAAAATGACAAAAGACGACCTGATACTGGCAAGCGGGGAGAAAGCCGGCATCATCCTAAAAAATCGCCGCCTATACGATTGGGAGCATGTGGTGTATATCTTCAACCAATGGAAAAAGAAAGACATATTTTCCAAAAAATGGAAAAATTTAGAGAAAGAGGTGAGATTGGAGGACCTGGAACATGTTCCTTTCCCGCAGTCCTTTGAAGGGGGTCGGGGCATGGAGGGGATTAAATTCGAATTTTATGCAGTGCCCAAAATTCAAAAGGAGAATATCTGTCTGATTCATTTCCTGGACCGGGAAAAGGCTGAAAATTACTTTAACTCGGTCCGTTGCCAATGGCAGGACGCCCTGAGGAAAACCAAGAAAAAAAAGATTGAGAATATATTTAAAGAAAAAGGCTGGAAGGTGAAATCCTGAAAGATTATGGTTTATAATTTTTATCCAGCCATTGCTGATATAAACCACTCTGTACCCGTTCCACCCACTCAGGGTTTGCCAGATACCATTGGACAGTGAGTTCAAATCCCTCGGCTAGGGAAACCATAGGCTGCCAGTCCAGTTCTTTTTGGATCTTCTGAAAACTCACTGCATAACGCCGGTCGTGACCCGGCCTGTCCGTCACAAATTCTATCAACTCCCGGTAAGAGGTCGCCTTGAGCCTAGTGTTCTGTTGGGGAGGTAGTTTCTCCTGGAGAACATCACACAACATGTGCACAATCTCAATGTTCTGTACTTCATTACCGCCGGCGACATTGTAGGTTTCACCCACACGGGAGTTACAGATTATCTGCCATATCGCAGCACAATGATCCTCCACATAGAGCCAGTCACGAACATTACTGCCATCGCCATAAACCGGTAAAGTCTTGCCATCAACTGCGTTTAAAATCATTAAGGGAATTAGTTTTTCTGGAAATTGAAAAGGGCCGAAATTATTGGAACAATTGGAAATTGTAACTGGCAGTCCATAGGTGTGGTGATAAGCCCTGACCAGGTGGTCTGATGAGGCTTTGGAAGCAGAATAAGGACTGTGGGGATCATAGGGGCTCGATTCATAAAAATACCCTTCCGGGCCCAGGTCGCCATATACTTCATCAGTGGAGACATGATGGAAAAGGACCTCTTTTTCTCCCTGCCAGTACTTTCTGGCTGCTTCCAACAGGGTAAACGTACCGATTATATTGGTTTGGATAAAATCACCCGGTCCGTAAATGGAACGGTCCACATGCGATTCAGCGGCAAAGTGCACCAAAGTATCTATCCTATATTTTTCCATAATCCGCATCGCTCCATTGAGATCACAAATGTCCATTTGTTCGAAAAAGTAGCGTTTCCCTTCATATCCACTTATGAAATCCTTGAGATTATCTGGATTGCCGGCATAGGTGAGTTTATCAAGATTGACAACTTTACCCTTAAAATCTTCCTGGGCCAATAAATATCGAATAAAATTGCTGCCAATAAAACCCATTCCCCCGGTCACCAGAACAACTTTTGGCTTGCGGATTAGTTTATTATGACTCACCATTTATCTCTCCTCTTTGGCAGGGCGGAACAATTGCACGCCCAGTGTTCGCCCCTCTACTCCCAACCCCATTTCTTTTAAATTAAAAGTTGGCCAAACCCTGAATTCCAAAAAACCGTCTCCATTATCTTTTAGTTTAAATTTTTTATCTCCTGTAGCAGTAAAAACTATTTTTTCTACTAGCTTCCCCTGCCAGAACATCCCGACCTCCTGGCTTTTAGCCGGGGAGAGATGATGTAACGGAGCCTGACAGGAAATAACGAAGTCCCTGGCAGCTTTCCGGGTCAGATATATCCCGCTCGATTTTTTGGTCCAATTAAACAAACCCCGGTTATCTCTTTCCGAATACCACAATCCATAGTGATATGTGGTGCCCTTGATTGAGGTCAGGTTTAAGGGATGGAGTGTTTGGAAATGCAAAATGTTAAATATCACAAAGGAAATAAGAAGCAAAATTCCAGCTGCCTCACCCAGGTACTTTCGACTTGCTGGTGGCGGATCCTCTTCCTCACTCCTTTTTCTCAAGGCAGCCACTATCCAAAACAGGATCATGGCCTCCGGCAGCCATAAAAAATTATTAACCAGCAACTGAATTGGTCAATTAACTAAAGGAGGTAAGTAT
>CBFDCH010000006.1:0-14261 GCA_965603235.1 uncultured bacterium
CTAAACAAATAATTTTATAAATAACCTTAATTCTAATTTCAGAGTTATGAAAATTGGACTGCTAAGACATTTTAAGGTAAATCACAGCTTCCCCTGGTTCTGTAATTCCGAAAAATATGATCAGGAATATCTTAAATATGATGAGGCTAACATCTCTCCCAATTGTAACAAACTGTCGGTTAAGGAATATTCAGTTTGTTATGTCAGCAAAAAAAAGAGGGCTGTAGAAACGGCCAGGCACCTTTTTGGCGATCGAATCCGGACCACTGACAGCCTGATTGAAGTTCCCATTAAGGCCATGTTCAATACGCGGATAAAACTTCCATTCCTATTATGGAACGTCATCAATCGGTTGGCCTGGTTTTTTAATTCAAAACGGTTGCCGGAAACCAGAACCACCACTCAGGAGCGGGCAGCCAGGTTTTTGCAGGAAGTTTGCCAAAAAGAGGACGGTAATGTCCTGGTGGTAACCCACGCTTTTTTCATCCTCACTTTAAAGTCGGAATTACAAAAAATGGGATTTAAGGGAGAAAGGATCATCAATCCCAGAAATGGCAAATTGTATGAATTTGAAGATCCCAGGAAGAAAGATCGAATCCTTGAGTAACGGGGCAAAAACTCGTTGACAATTCCGGCCAAAAGTATTACCATAAAGGATAAATTTATATTTACTAGAGCGTTAATTAGATGAAAAAATTTTTATCCCAGGCTTTGCTGATTTGTTTGATCAGTTTTGTTCTTGCCATCACTTTTAATCAATTCTCAGCAACCCCCCTGCCCATTCTGATGCCCTATATTCCATCGGCCTTACTGGAGTTGTCTAACATCAGGGACAATCAGGGTAATCTCATCAGTGATTTTATCCAGGAAATGGAAGCTGATCTCCTGAAAATACTGCTGGAGAACCGGGAGGCTCTCTTCATTGATGCCAGGAATGAGTCAGATTTTAACCAGGCTCATATTCCAACGGCCATAAACCTTCCGGTTACCCGTTTTGATAAGGAATACCAGGGCCGCAAAGGAGAGCTGGCAGGGAAAAAAATCATTGTTTGTTATTGCTCTTCTAAAGATTGTTCAGATGCCCGGCTATTGGCTGTGAAGCTTTATGTGCAGGGTCATAAGGATATTTTTGTATTAACCGGTGGCATTGATGAGTGGATTGCCGGAGATAATCCGGTAACAGGAAAGGAGACTGAGTAAGAGATGCGTATGAATTTCGTAATGCAAACATTGAAACATCCCCTGAGTAGTGTACTTAGCAGGTTTATCCTGGGCGGGATTTTTATTTATGCGAGTTTCGGAAAAATCCAGGATCCTCAAGGCTTTGCCGACATTTTATACAACTACCGTTTGTTGCCTGATTTTTTCATTCAATTTTTTGCAGTATACCTGCCCTGGCTGGAGATGCTGGCCGGACTCTGCCTGGTGGCCGGGATATTTGCCCGTACCAATGCCATTATTTTATCCTCGCTTCTGGCCGTTTTTATCCTGGCCCTAACGATTAATCTCATACGTGGAATTGATTTTAATTGCGGGTGTTTTACTACGGCAGGGGAGGGCAGTAGCAATCCGATGGCTCTTATATTCAGAGACTTGCTGATGCTGATCCCAGGATTTATTATAATCCTGTTTGTCAAGGAGCCGTCGTCGGGATTTAAAAATAAAAAAATAGTTGAGCCAAGTAACTAAATAATATAGAAATACATTAAGGAGAAATAAAGTGAAAAAAAGTATGATTCTTTTATTAATTATGGGCGGCCTGTGCGTGGCCATGGTTTACCCGAGTACAGGGATCTCATCGGTAATGTCAGATCTGTTTCCCGAGATGAAGGGGTGGACCTTTAAGGGAAAACCCGATCTCTATACTCCTGATAACCTGTTCGAATATATCAATGGCGCAGCGGAAGTGTTTTTAATGTATGATTTTGAAAAACTTGCCACTCTAACCTATGAAAACAACCAGAAACATTCGATTACGGTTGAGATATACCGGCATCGTGATAAAATCCTTGGGTTCGGCATATATGCTCAGGAAAAACCTCAGCAGAGCGCTTTTTTAAAGATCGGTACCCAGGGGTATTATGAAAAGGGAGTGCTTAATTTTTTCAAGGGGAAATATTATGTAAAGATCTCCTCTTTTGATATTAAAGATGGAGAACAAAAGATACTTGAAAATCTTGCCTCCATGGTAGCTGCCAGGCTTGACAGTGGGCTGGGTTTCCCTGCCGCCATGTCGTGTTTCCCCGAAAAAGGTCTGGTGAAGAATTCAGAGCGGTTTATTGCCAAACATTTTTTGGGGCACCGCTTCCTGCACTCTGCCTTCACTGCTGAGTATAAAATAGCTGGAAAAAATAAGCAGATTTTTATCATTGAGGTGGACAATAATGCCAAGGCTGAAAAAATGGTGAAAGATTATCTGGCTTTTGCCAAAGGGAAGGGAGTTGAGGTAAAGGCCTCTGCCAACGGTTCACGCTTTGTCGATCCATATTATAAATCGAGTGGGGCAATGAACCTGAAGCAGCGAGGGAAGTATATCTGGGGCCTATTCTATGATGATGATAAGGTGGCTGCCAATTTCTTGAAGGGGATCGAAAAAAATCTTTTTAAATAAAAAAAAAGGGCAGCCTAAACTGGCTGCCCTTTTGATGATCTGGTTTTTTACTGGATTGCGATGGGAATGGATTTCGGTTTTGACTCTTCGACTTTGGGAACATGCAATTCCAACACGCCGTTCTTCATGTTGGCTTTTATCCTTTTCTGGTCAACATTCTTGGGAATGTTGAAGGAGCGTGAGAATGAACCGTTGCACCGTTCAACCCGGTGGTAGGTTTCGCCTTTTTCTTCTGTTTCCTCTTTCTTTTCGCCCTTTACAGTGAGAATATTGTTATCCAATTCGATATTGATTTGATCCTTCTCCAATCCTGGCAATTCCATTTTAAAAATATACTCTTCCTTGGCTTCGATTACATCTGTTGAAGGTGCCCAGGAGGACACAGCCTGTTTCTGCTTTTCCCAATTCTTGAAGAAATCATCTTCAAAAAGGGGGTTAATTCGTCCCTGAAATCCCAGTAAATCTCCAAATGGTTTCCATCTTAAAACGTTCATCGTTTACCTCCTAATTCAATTTTCACTATTAATATAACCTGATTATGTCAATCTGTCAATAATGTTAGTGAATTATAATAAAAAATACCTTAGTCAAGCATTGTCAGATAAAGGGTTTTCAGGTCAGAGGATCATGGAAAGGCGGAAATGTTGAAAAAAAAGAATAGTTATGGCAAAATAGGTATACATCCATTCTCTCCATGCAAACAAACGAAAGGGTTCACAAAATAAACCAAATCACTTTTTTGGGATTGGCCTGGAACCTCATATTGGCAATTTTAAAAATTTCCGTGGGATTATTTGGCAATAGCCGTGCCCTGCTGGCTGACGGAATCCACTCAACCACTGATATTTTTACTGACCATGTGGTCATTTTCGGCGTAAAAACCGCCAGTAAGCCGGCTGACAGCACTCACAATTATGGTCATGGTAAATTTGAAACTTTATCGGCACTATTTCTGGGCATGGTATTGTTCGCAGCTGGTGTTGGCATTTTAATTTCCGGCATTCATGCCAGCCTGCGGTTTTTTGAAGGGCAAGTAATCGGCAAGCCTGTATGGGTGGCCTTTTATATCGCCATCCTGTCCATTGTAGTAAAGGAAATCTTGTATCGCCTCACTCTCAAGGTGGGCAGGCAGTATAAAAGCAACGCCACAATTGCCAATGCCTGGCATCACCGCAGTGACGCTTTCTCATCCATTGGTACAACATTGGGCATACTGGGAGCAATTGTCCTGGGAAATAACTGGCGTGTCCTTGACCCCCTGGCTGCCGTACTGGTCAGTTTTTTTATTCTAAAAGTAGCATTGACTATCTTCTTAAAGAGCTTAAATGAAATGATGGAGAGATCTCTCGATCAGCAGGCTGAAAAACAGATCATGGATATTATTGCTTCAACTGCAGGAGTATATAATCCCCATGGTTTGAAAACCCGGGAGATTGGCAATCAGGTGGCCATTGATGTTCATATTGAAGTTGAAAAAACCAGTTCTGTTACCGTTGCCCATGATATTGCCACCCTGGTGGAGACAAACCTGAAAGATAAATTCGGTGATGATACAATCATTTCCATCCACATTGAGCCCAGGGATTCCTAAGATCTCAGGATTGTGCTCAGTACGGATTTTTGGTCAAGAAACCTGATATATCCTTGAAAAAAGGTATCATGTTATGGTATAATACTCCCTTATATGATGAAGGGCAATTATATTATGAGCATACCCATTGTTAATTCCAGCTTGAAGGGCAAGAGGAGTCCAAATGAGTGAGCGCAGGAAAAATGGACGTTTTGCTGTACCAAAAGAAATGACCGGCTTTTTTCAGCCAAAAGATTCTGCCAAGTGCCAGAAAAAAAAGGTCGCTCCCTTTGCAATAAAGGATATCGGCTATGGTGGAACCAATCTGATATCCAACTTTCTGCCTGACATCGGCTGCCGTTATACCCTTAATATCACCGGCAAAAAGGGAGAACTGGCTCTGCCGGTACAGGTGATCTATTCAAATATTTTCGATTTTATAACCGAGGTGGACGGAATTTTCCGGCCTGGTATCGTTTATTCCATCGGTTGCCGTATGATGGATACGGATTCTGAGCAGAAGTCATTGATAAAATATTTTATTCAGGACAGAACACCCATCTAAAATCGATTGAATCACTTTTTCTATCCAGTCCTTTAAAAAACTTGACTGTAGAGGTGATTCTGGAGTATAACCTTACATGAAATTTATACTGGAGATAATGTGAAAAATTTTGATGTTAAAAAGATAAAAGAGGGCGTAAAACTTATCCTGGCAGGCATTGGCGAGGATCCCAACTCCTTCCGTTTGAAAAAAACACCGGAGCGGACAGCGGATATGTTCACTGAGGTCCTGGCCGGAACCCACAAAAATCCGGATGAATTTTTAAAATGTTTGTCAGAAGAAAAGCACAAGGAGATGGTCATTCTCAAGGATATTCCCATCTATTCCATGTGTGAACACCACTTGTTGCCCTTCTCAGGAACTGCCAGCATTGTATATATCCCCAAAAAAGGCAAGATCATGGGACTCAATACCATTGCCCGGTTGGTAGAATCCTTGTCGCGCAGGCTGCAAATTCAGGAACGGCTTACCAAGCAGATTGCCGACTACCTGGTTAAAGCCTTGTCTCCCCTGGGTGTGATGGTGGTGATAAAGGCCGAACATTTGTGCATGACTATGCGCGGGGCCAAAAAACCGGGTTCAATAACCATTACATCAGCGGTTCGCGGAATTTTCAGAACCAGAGTCGCTACCCGTCAGGAAGCCATGTCCCTGATCATCGCCAACGAACACAAGTTATAAACCTCAGGCTGGTTCTGTCCTGCCGGGGGGAAACCCTATTTTACTGTTTTCAATAATTCTTTAACTGCGGCTTCCAGTTGTTGATCGCGGCCCTTGTCAATAAAGCCAGGCATATTTTTTACCTGTACATCAGGAACGGTTTGATTGTTTTCCAGCCACTCTCCGGCTTTATTTTTAGCGCTTACCGGTACGGAACCCCAGAATATCTTGCCATTCTGCAGCATCTCCCAGCCGGCAAAACTGCAGGTGCCGGGAACCGGCATGCCGATCAATTTGCCGATGTTGAGATCCTTATAGGCGCAGGCAAAACAGTGGCCATCGCTGTAGTTGGCTTCATTCACCATAGCCACATTGGGTTTTGTCCAGCGGTAAGGAGGTTCGTAACCCAGATCGCGGTCCTCAATGGCATAGGTCATAAAACGAACGCCAGTAAGAAACATGGTGATATCGCCCACCAGGTCGCCGCCGCCATTGAAACGGGTATCAACGATCAATCCTTTGCGGGCGAAATATTTTCCCATGGCCTTTTCATAGGTACCACGGTAAGCCCTATCGTTCATCCCCGGGATATGCACATATCCGAGCATTCCCTTGCTCAGTTTGTCAACTTCCTTTTCATTGGCTTTTACCCAACGCATGTACAGCAAACCACCCTCCTGGCGCAATGAGATAGGTTTGATGGTTACATCCATGTGTTTTTTGGAAACTGGATCGAAAATGTGCAGCGCTGTAAATTTTGCGGCCAGCCTGTTCAGGTATTTGGCGTGGTCAAACCGGGAAGAGATGGTTTTTCCATTGATTTTCTGAATCACCATTCCGGCTTTCACCTTGATGTGGTCTTTGTCAAGGGGTCCATTTTTGATGATTTCAGCGATTTTCATTCCCTCACCGGTGTAATTGTAATCGATAAAAATTCCCAAGGCAGCGGTCTGGTCTCCCTTGGAGTCGGAATAACGGTATCGGGCGCCGCAATGGGATACATTGAGCTCGCCCAGCATTTCCGAGAGTAATTCGACAAATTCACGATCATTGCCAATAGAAGTCAGCTTGGGTTCATAGTTTTCTTTTAATGCCTGCCAATTTACGCCATGGTATCCGGAAATGTAGAACATGGAAGCGGTCCGCTTCCACACATGATCAAACATCTGCTGCCGTTCAGTTATTACATTAAAAGTAATCTCACCCCTTATGGATATCGGCTTTTTTGATTTTTTTGAGATTTGAATTTTAGCGATATTGCCGTTGGCCAAAAGGTAAAGATTCTTCATATCTTTATCCCATTTTAAGTTGCCGCGACGGGCACCCAGTTTCATGACCATCTTGGTTTCTCTGGTGCGCAGCTTGGTGCTCCACAGGTTAATTCCCTTTTCGAAACGAGCCAGATAATAAAGGGTCTCCCCGTCTTTTGAGAGGACAGCATCGCTCAAACTGGAAGAGTGGATGGTGAGACGTCTTTTACGGTCAACCAGCCCGTCCCAGTCAAATTTTAACGGTTCGATTTTTTTCTTCTTTTCCTTTTTGTCTTTTTTCTTTTTTTTGTTATCCGGGCTATCTTTTTTCTTGCCTTTCTCCTTTATCTCCTTCCACAGAGCGTATTCATCCTTACTCATATGGAAGCGGTCCCAACCCTCTTTGGTGAAGAATAAAGCATATACATCCATTTGACGGGCACCGCTGTTGGCATAGGAGCGCAAACCGTGACGGTTGCTGAACCACAACATTTGTTTGCCCCCCTGTACCCATTTGGGCGCATAGTCGCCATAACCGCTCTCTGTCAGGTTAATCATCTTCTTTGAACCGTCGGCTTTCAGAAGTACCACTTCTCTGTTTCCCATATTAGGTGTGTATGCCACCAGAAGCCACTTACTATCCGGGCTCCATTGAAAGTACTGGTCACCGTCGCCCATATAGTAAAGTTCCTTTCTGGTAAGCAAGGTTCGTGTTTGCTTACTCTTTAAGTTGAGGACCCTTAAGTTACGTTTGTCTTCAATATAGGCGATTTCTGTTCCGTCCGGTGAAGATTTTGGCTGATAGTTTTCCTTTTTGTTTACGATTAATTCCTCTTCCTTAAGTATGGTTGATGCATAAAAATAAGGTTCATTCTGGTTCACCCGGCTGGTCTTGTAGATGCCCCATTTGGCATTGCGTTCACTGGCATAAATTATCTCTTTGCCGTCCGATGAAAATCCAACAAATCTTTCCTGGGCCGCGGTATTGGTAATCCGCTTGCTCATTTTTCCTTCCACAGCAGATACAAATACTTCGCCCCGCACGATATAGGCAATCTCCTTGCCATTGGGAGAAATAGCCATTTCACGCACATTACCCTTGACGGGAATCAGTTGCCGGTCATTGCTTTTTCTGGCTGTGACAACCGAAATTTTGAGCTTTTGCGGTTCTCCATTTTCTGACTTTGTATATAGTTCTCCATTGTGGGTGAAGCACAACAAGCCGTTGTTGGTTATACTGAGGAAACGGACCGGATGCATCTTAAATCTGGTAATTTGGCTGTTTTCACCCGGTTGGTCCAGATTTAATTTATGAACGTTAAATGTTCCGCTCTCTTCACTTAAGTAATAAATAATTCTTTGATTGTTCCCATATACCGGGCTGCGGTCCTCACCATTAAACCGGGTGATCTGGGTGTGCTTGTTGGCGGCAACATCATACTTCCAAATGTCCCTTGTGATTGATGAGGTATGGTGTTTACGCCAGTAGTTTTCGCCTCCCTTTTTGTCATGGTAAATCATTTGTTTTCCATCGCTGCTTACCCGTACATCCTCGGCTGGAGTGGTCCAAAGCTGATTGACCTTTCCACCTTTTACGGGTACCTGATAGACTTCGGGTAAATAGCTGCGGGGAAACTGACGGTGATTGACGTGATCGAGACGGGAACCGCCGAAAATGACCTTTTGATTGTTGGGGGTAAATGAAAAAGGGACTTCATCATTTGAATGAAACGTGAGGCGGGTCGGTTCGCCGCCCCTGGCATTAATGACGAAAATATCAAGATTACCATACCGGTCGGATGCAAAAGCGATTTTGCTGCTGTCGTTGTTCCACACCGGATTGGAATCGTGGGCCTTGTGAAAAGTTAAGGGGTTAGCCTGGCCTCCTTTGGAATCTACCAGATACAAGTCACCCTTAAAGGTGAATGAAATGGTCTGACCGTCAGGAGAAATGGCTGCATAACGAATCCATTGACTGTTTTGTTTGGCAAATGTTATTGCACTCATAAAAATAAAAAAAACCATTAGAATTTTTTTCATAATTACTTCACCTCTTATTTAATTGTAAAAAAAATTGTATTCAATTGAAAACTTTGATCCTCATTCTTTATCTAATTATTTCTCAATTTATTGTATACGTTTCTCATGGTCAATTTCGTTTACTCTTTTTCAAATCTAATCATTATTATACGTAATAAAATTTTTTTTGGCATATAAATTTTAAATAGGAGGAGGAAACGTTTTATTCTTCCATTTCGTAACTCCTATAAAGTAATACCAGGAGGTTCAATGACTAAACACAGGACATTAATTGGTACTTTAATCATTCTCTGCTTTGCCGGATGCTGGTGCCTGGCGGATGAGATACACGAGGCTGCCAAGGCCGGTAACTTAAGACAAATTAAAAACATTCTTGATAAGGATCCTTCAGCGGTCAAGAGCCTGGATAAAAACATAAACACCCCCTTGCATCATGCCATTGATGAAAATAAACTCACTGCAGCTAAGTTGCTTATCAACAGGGGGGCAGATGTCAAAGCACTGAATTATAAGAAGGAAACACCACTGCATATAGCTGCTTATGAAGGGAATGCTGATGCGGTAAAGCTACTTTTGCATCATCGGGCGGATTATACTCTGAGAGAAATGCGTGACCGGATTCCTCTTTATCTGGCTACCAATTGGGGCCATGACCTTGAAACGGTGAAACTACTGGTAAATGCAGGTTCTGACGTCAACGACAAAAATAATCGCGATGAAATTGTGCTGGTTTCAACCCTCTACTATGGCAGAGAGGAAATTATTAATTATTTAATCGACAAGGGAGCCACAATACCGGATGATGAACGGACGTTGAGTCGAATTCTCTATATAACCGCATCTAATGGTCTGGAGAAGCCTTTCAGCATTGCAAAAAACAAAATGGAAAAAAAGGAAATAAAATGGTGGACCGACATCCCCATGCAAGCGTGTGCCCGGGGAGGATCATTGCCCATTGGTAAAGGGTTAATGGCCAAAGGAGTCCCTATAAATGAACAGAATAGGTATGGTGTGCAACCCATTCATATTGCCGCCGAGAATGGTAGAATCGAATTTGTGAAATTCCTACTGTCCAAGGGGATCCCTCTTGACATTCCAAGCCTTACCGGCAAAACCGCCCTTCACTTTGCCAGGGAAAAGGGGCACGAGGATCTGGCAGCATTCCTTATTAATAGAGGGGCGTCTCAGAATCCACCGAAATTTCCTGTGATAAAGGGAGATTATCTGGGGCAAAAGAGGCCTGAGGATACTCCCGAGAGATTCGCCCCAGGTATTGTTTCCGGGCATGGATTCAGCAGCGAGCACAGCCCGGCAATATTTTCACCAGACCTTAAGGAGATATATTGGACATTCAAGTTTAGGGGACCAATCCTTAATATGAAACAGAAGAATGGTATATGGACCGCACCGCAAAAGGCTCCCTTTTGTTCCAAATTCGGGGATGGTGAACCGATTTTTTCTCCGGACGGAAAAAAACTTTTTTTTCTTTCCTTACGTCCGCTAAAACCCGGCGGCACGGCTGACAAAGAAAACATGTGGTACACCGAACGAACAGCCGATAGCTGGTCAGAGCCAAAACCTGTTTCGCCCCTGATAAATGCTTATAGTTTGCATTGGCTTTTTTCCGTAGCCAGCAATGGCACCATCTATTTTGCCTCTGTGCGAGATGGCGGATTTGGCAGACAGGATATATACAGCTCCAAACAAGTCAATGGTGTATATACCGAACCAAAAAACGTGGGAAGGGTGATAAATACCAAGGGCGTTGAACACACCCCATATATTGCCCCTGATGAGAGTTATCTGGTCTATGTCTCCACCCTGGGATCCCCTTTGTTTACCAATTTAAAATTTCTAATCAGTTACCGGGGTAAAGATGGCACCTGGGGAAAACCAATTGAATTTAATAAAAAGGTCAGCTCAGTATACGGAGCCCTATGTCCGGCAATAACTCCGGACGGCAAGTATATGTTCTTTATCGGCAATGGAGACATCTATTGGGTGAAAGCTGATTTCATCGAAAAACTGCGCCCTAACTAGAGGGCATGAGAGGAGAGATCAATGAGTTTTGGAAAATATTGGTCATTGCTTTTGATCTTATTTATCGCTAATTTTGGATATGCTCAGACCGCGGAACAGATCATTGAAAAATATGTTAAGGCTCTTGGCGGTCAGAGGGCACTGGATCAGATCAAAACCCTTAAATATACCCGTAAATTTCAACACACCGAATCGGGAAAAATTAATCGAACCACCTGTTATTACCGCAAACCCCATTGGCTGCGCTGGGAAGCGGGTGACAGCAGAAGAGTCTGGATTACTATTGAAAAAACACAGTGGAGGGGCAAGAGGGATTCCACCGGGGGTAAAATCATTTGGGACAAGGAAAGAAATGTCCGGCGAAAACCTTTTATTCTGAAACCATGGGGAGACTTTCTGAATCGGGAACGGGAGTTAAAATTCCAATATAATGGCAAAGAACAAATCGAGTCAAAAGAAGCTATTCATGTTACTATGATCTCTGAAAGTGGTTACAAAAGTGAACTTTTTTTTGACAGCCAAAGCGGTCTATTGATAGGAACCCGATCAGGGAGTAAGCAATCTCGATTTGGTCTGATGATTTCAAAGATTTCTGATTATCGCTCCATCGGCAAGGTTCTATTTCCATTTAAAGAGGAAGCTACCCGCGAAACAGCGGATGGAAAAAAATTCCATCAGATCAACACCATGATTAATGTTGAAATTAATATACCACTAACCAACACCTTGTTCCAAACTCAAAAAACAAGTAATGAAAAAGAGCCAAACGGGCAAATGTAGGGGCGAATGGCGATTCGCCCAAAATTTAAGTCAATTTAACGATTATAAGTAGATTTTGATGCCGAAGAAGGCTTTGTAAAAGGAATATTTGACTACATTAAACACTTCCAGGTCGTTTAAAGCGTTCATGTAATTGTTAAGTTCATCCATAGGAATATCGTTTATCTCGCCAATGGGTACGGAAGCAACATCAATCTCCCACAAATACTGCCTCTCCTTTGCAAAAAAGTATTGAAACCCAGCGAACAAGCCCATGCGGTTGGTCAGCTTATATTCAAGGTCAATACCGGCATTGCCCCCCACAATGGTTTCTGTGGTTGATATATATAGCGGGATATCATACCATTCCGGGTAAAGATAGAATTCATCCTCGAAAACAACGCCATAGCCCATGTTGGCAGCAAGATCAATATTGGCAAATATAATGGCAGGCCCGGCGTAGAGATTGATTTTGGCGTTCTCACCGACAAAAAAACTGTAGACCAGGTTAATGGTAATGGGCATCAATGAGAGTTCCCCACTGGAGGTCCAGTCGGCTTCCCTGGCAAATGGCTGATAACCCGGTACCTCCAGCAGATAATCATAGCTGGAATATATGTCAAGTGTGGTTTTTGGTACATAGTGGAGGGCCAGGGAGAGTCCCAGGTTTCTGCTGAAATAAAATGTAAAACCAGCCGATATCCCCAGGGTGTTGGGGAATTCCTCCGGAGTGATGGTTGTTGTTTCTGTCAGGTCGAAATAATCAACAGTCAGGCCATCCTCGTAAATGGTTTCCAACAATTGCAGGCCTCCTGCCATACCGGCACTTAAAAACAACTCGAAACGGTTTTGCGTTTGAGCCGGGCGGGGTTTATCAGCAGAGGCGGGCCGGGCCGGGCGGCGTCTTCTGCCGCGGCGGCTACTCTTTTTCGGTTTTGTCTGCATTCCTGGTATGGGTGGATCGGTCTTGACAATGTATTTTTTTTGTATCACCTCTGTCCCGGACGCGGTTTTTATGGTGATACTGTTTTTTGTTTGCGCCACCAGAATACCGGTGCGGGTGCTGCCATTGGTCAAGGTAATGGTTATGGTGATTTCCTCATCCTGCTGCATGGTGTTTGTGATAGGGGTTGAAAAAGTGCAACTTGCGCTTGATGACGCATATACAGGAGAACAAAAAATAATTATTGCTGACAGCAAAGAGACAAATAAACACGAGAGCGTGACTGATTTATTATTCATAAAAATCTCCTCCAAAATTGGGTTATGTAACTATTATATGAATTTTAATCATTTTTTCAATTAGATTATGTTTAATTGCTGCCAGGGGTTTTAAGCATATGATACAGGTCGTGGATGTTTTTAACTGTTTTTGGGGTAATATTTTTCAAGTTTTTGAGATCACCCTGCTGAGTGGGTACAATCACCTGATTGAATCCCTGCCTCTCACCCTCTTTGATGCGGGCTTCAAGGGAGGGCACCGGCCGGATTTCGCCGGTAAGACCCACTTCACCGATAATGATTGTATCAGCCGGAGCCACCTTGTTTTTATAGCTGGAGATGAGAGCGGTTATAATGGCCAGGTCACCGGCAGTTTCCTTTAAAAACATACCACCCGTGATGTTCAGGAAATCGTCAGATTTATAGAAGGGGAGTTTTAATTTTTTTTCAATAATTGATATGAGCATGGACATGCGGTAGTTGTCAAATCCAACGGCAATGCGGCGGGGATTGCCGGTGAAGGGGCTTTCTGTAACCAATGCCTGGATTTCAATTAATATTGAACGTTTACCGTTCATACATGGAAAGATGGAGATACCTGGCTCAAGGATTTCTCTGTGTTGAATGAACAATGAGGCCGGATCATTGATTGCAGTCAATCCCTTACCTGTCATCTGGAAAATACCAATCTCGTCGACCGGGCCGAAACGATTCTTTTCCACCCTTAAAATGCGTAAATCAGTTTTTAATTCTCCCTGAAAGTAAAGGACAGTATCGACCATATGTTCAAGGGTTTTGGGACCGGCGATCAGGCCCTCCTTGGTAATATGTCCGATAATAAAGACTGTAGTGCGGTTCCTGACGGCTATATCATTTAATTGTGCGGTAACATAACGGATGGCTGACACTGAACCCGATATGCGGGCTCCTCCCCGGGCATTGAGGGTTTGAATGGAGTCGACAATTAAGAGGTTCGGTTTCTCAGCCTCCACCACTCTTTCCAGCTCCTCGAGTGAAGCCATGGTGAGCAGTAGAATGTCATCGGAATTGATGCCCAAACGGGAAGCCCTGATTTTTATTTGTTGGGGGGATTCTTCGCCGGAATAGTAGAGGATTTTTTTTCCTTTTTTCGACAACAGGCCTGCCAATTCCAACAGCAGGGTTGATTTGCCTACTCCAGGTTCACCGCCGATGAGTACCACAGAATCTGGCACAATCCCACCGCCAAGGACCCGATCGAGCTCTTCGACTCCGGAGGTCAGCCGCTTTATTTCCAGGTTATCTATCTCACTCAGTTTGACCGCACGGGCAGCCTGGCCGGGAACAACTGGTTCTGTTTTGGAGATTTCCACCTCGATCATGGAGTTCCAGTTCTGGCATTGTGGACATTTACCAAAGAATTTGGGGCTTTGATAACCACATTCCACACACTCAAAAAAAACTTTATCTTTCACCTGACTTCTTCCTGCCCCTCTCCTTTTAATTGTTATGAGTTGTACCAGCTGTGGAATTTTAAACCAGTAAAGAAAAGTCAGCGATTTTACC
>CBFDCH010000007.1:0-13773 GCA_965603235.1 uncultured bacterium
AAAATTGATGAGAGGATGGGTGTTGAAAACGAGGAAAACAGAATTGATATGGCCGTAACAATCAGTAATTCCATATATAAGTATAAAAAATAAATGAGTATCAACGGATCCAGAGTGCCGATAAAAATCAGGATGTAGAGAGTAAAAATGAGGCCCATGGCCACCAGCGCTACCAATAGGGTCAAAGCAAGCCCTAGAAATTTCCCCAGAATAAAGCTGCTTCGGGATATGGGCTTACTGATAATATTGTAAATGGTTTTTTTCTCGATCTCTTTATAAACCAGGTTTATTCCGGTAAAAATTGCCACCATTATGGTGAAAAAATGGATGGCTGCCAGCCCTACATCTTTGATCACTTTGGCAGTATCTCCAATGGTTAATATACTCACCAGCCGGGATAACAATATGAATACGATGCCAAAAAAGACCAATAGGTAATAAATCTTATTACGCACTGCTTCTTTGAACGTGTTAAGGGCAATAGCTTTGATTTTCATGCCTTTGTTTCCTTTATAAAAATATCCTCCAATGTCATGCGTACTGGTGTGACCGACACAATCTTCCCTCCAGTTTTCTGCAATGTCTTAATGAGGGTGTTTACCTGGAGGGGGTTTTCAGTTCTGAGAAAGAATTGTCCGTCTTTTTTCACCGCCTCAATTTTGGCTTTAAGCAGAACCGCCTCTTCCAATCCCTCACAAACCACCTCATAGGATTCGATGCTGTGGGAAATGAGGTTGGATAGTCTGCCCTCCTTGATAATTTTACCCTGAACAATAATACCTACGGTGTCAACAATCAACTCCATGTCCTGCAGGATATGGGAGGAAAAAAAAATGGTTTTTCCCGATTGCTTTAATTGTAAAATGATGTCTCTCAACTCCTTCCGGCCAATGGGGTCAAGTCCGGAAAACGGTTCATCCAGGATGAGGAGGTCCGGATCGTTTATCATGGCCTGAGCAAGCCCGGCCCGTTGAATCATTCCCTTGGAGAATTTTTTCAATTTAACATTATCTTTTCCTGATAGACCGACCAAACGGATCAAATCCATGGCCCGTTCTCTGGCTTGTTTTTTGGGAACGGAGTATAACTGAGCATTAAAGACCAATAGCTCTTTTACCGTCAAATAATCATAAAAATAAGGATTCTCCGGCAGGTATCCTATACACTCTCTGGTCGCAATTTTATGGTTGGGTTCGCCGAAAATTAAAATGTCTCCAGAGTCGGAAAAAATCAATTTCAGGATGCACTTTATGGTAGTGGTTTTTCCCGCTCCATTCGGTCCGAGAAAACCATAAATCTCCCCTCTATTAACCTGCAGGTTAATGTCGGTTAACACGCGGGCCTTATTAATTAAAAAATTTGAAACAAAAGTTTTGCTTAAATTTTTTATTTCAAGAGCTTTCATTTTTTATTTTAGCCTGGGCTGCTGCCAGTCTGGCTATAGGTACACGGTAGGGCGAACAGGAAACATAGTTCATTCCAGCCAGATAGCAAAATTCAACCGATTGAGGCTCTCCTCCGTGTTCTCCACAGATACCGATTTTCAGATCAGGTTTCACCCCCCGGCCTTTCTCGATCCCCATTTTGATCAACTGGCCAACACCGGAGAAATCCAATACGTGGAAGGGATTGTGCGGTAAAATATTTTTTTCCACATATTCACGTAAAAATACGCCAGCATCGTCCCTTGAGTAGCCGAAAGTCATTTGAGTGAGATCATTGGTGCCAAAGGAGAAAAATGAGGCCTGTTCAGCAATCTTATCTGCAATCAGGCAGGCCCTGGGAATTTCTATCATGGTCCCGATAGAATATGGGATCTCATCACCTTCTTCCTTGAAAATCTGTTGTGCTTTATTACCAATCACCTCTCGCAATATGGTAAATTCTTTTTCGGTGCCCACCAGGGGGATCATAATTTCCGGCAATACGGTAATATCCTTTTTTTTGGCCTCCAATGCAGCCTTGAATATGGCCTCACTCTGCATTTCAGCGATTTCCGGATAGGTAATGGCCAGGCGGCAGCCGCGATGACCCAGCATCGGATTAAATTCTCGCAGGCTTTCCGCTTCCTCCTTCAATACTGCATAGTCCACGCCCAATTCCTTTGACAATTCGATCATACCCTCTTTTGTATTGGGTAAAAATTCATGCAAGGGGGGATCGAGCAGGCGGATGGTTACCGGGAGGCCGTCCATGACCTTGAAGATTTTGAAAAAATCTCCCTGTTGCATGGGCAAAATTTTAGCCAAAGCTTTTTTTCTACCTTGAGTGGTCTTGGCCAGAATCATTTCCCGTACCGTGTTGATCCGGTTTCCCTCAAAAAACATATGTTCAGTCCGGCATAATCCAATTCCCTGAGCTCCGAGTTCCCTGGCCACGGTACTATCTCTGGGAGTATCGGCGTTGGTGCGAACGACAATCGATTTTTCTTCATCAACCCAGCCCATGAACACTTTAAAATCATTCGACATTTCCGGTGGCAGCAGTTTTATCTGTCCTTCGATTACTTCACCCTTGGTTCCGTTCAGGGTGATGAAATCTTTTTCAGTATACACTTTTCCAGAGATTTCACATGTATTATCTGTCCTTACCACCAAATCTTCACAACCGGCCACGCAACATTTTCCCATTCCCCTGGCTACCACAGCAGCATGGGATGTCATGCCGCCGGTCTGGGTGAGAATCCCCTGGGCTGCGTTCATACCTCCGATATCCTCCGGGGATGTTTCCTTGCGAACCAGTATTACCCTTTCACCCTTTTCTGCCATCTCTTCGGCTTTTTCGGCTGAAAAGACAATTTTTCCTACAGCAGCACCGGGAGAAGCGGGCAAGCCCCGGCCAATGACGTTGTATTCGGCATCTGGGGATACATTGGGGTGAAGCAGTTGATCCAATTGTTCCGGCGTGATTCTCATAATGGCTTCCAGTTTTGAAATGAGCTTTTCCTTCACCATATCCACTGCAATTTTTATGGCGGCATGTGCTGTTCGCTTGCCGTTTCGGGTTTGCAGAATATATAATTTTCCCCGTTCAATGGTAAATTCCATGTCCTGCATATCCCGGAAATGGTTTTCCAGGAGATCCTTGTATCTGATCAATTCCTGATAAATTTCAGGATTCTGTGTGTTGAGAGATGAGACCGATTCAGGTGTGCGAATTCCTGCTACCACATCCTCTCCCTGAGAATTCATCAAGTACTCTCCATAATATACGTTTTCCCCATTTGAGGGATCTCTGGAAAAGGCAACACCTGTTCCGGAATCATCACTAAGATTTCCAAAAACCATGGCCTGTACATTTACCGCTGTTCCCATTAAACCGGTTATATTGTTCAGTTGCCGGTATTTTATGGCACGATCGTTATTCCAGGAGTAAAAAACAGCGTCAATGGCCTTGGTTAATTGTTTTCTTGGATCCTGAGGAAATTCTTCATGGGTTTTCTTGCGAATCAATTCTTTGTACTTCTTAACGATATCTTTCAAATCATTCAGGTCAAGGTCAGTATCGTTTCTGACTCCTTTGTTATATTTGGTTGTACTCAGAATATGTTCAAATTCCTCATGTTCAATCCCCAATACTACATCACCGAACATTTGGATGAAGCGTCGATAGGAATCAAAGGCAAATCGTTCATCCTTGGATTGTTTGGCCAGTCCTTTCACCGAATCATCGTTTAGGCCGAGATTCAGCACTGTATCCATCATTCCGGGCATTGAGACTCCAGCGCCTGAACGGACGGAAACAAGCAAAGGATCAATATTGTCGCCCAATTTCTTATTTTGTATTTGCTCCAACCTCTGCATATTCTCTTCGATTTGTTTTGCCAATCTTTCCGGATACTTATGGTTGTTGGTGTGAAATAGGTGACACACTTCTGTGGTAATAGTAAAACCCGGGGGTATTGGTAGGCCCATGGTGCACATTTCGGCAAGGTTAGCTCCCTTGCCTCCCAGGAGATCCTTCAGTTCTTTTTTTCCCTCGGTTGTTTCTTTTGAAAAGAAATAGACATACTTTGTTGACATTGTTCCACCTCAGTTTAGATTTTCATTAACCTGTCGCTTGAATTTCATTAACTCAATAGGCTTGGTTATATGGTTTATTTTATTTTGCTGTAAGAAATCTGTCACTTCACTGTTTTTCTCAACAGGGATTAACAGTATAAAACGGCTCTTAATATTATTTTTCTTCAGGAAGAGAAAAAAGTCCTTGCCTGCTATCTTTGATCCAGCCAGTTCTGATATTATTAAGTCATAGTTTTTGGTTGTTGCCAGCTCCATGGCGTTGTCACTGCTGATGGCGATCTCAATTTGGAACCGGGGATCAGTACTCAGGATATCCTTCATCAATTCAATTTGTAGTTTGTTCTCATCAACAATTAATATGTTTCGTTTTTTAACCGCTGATTCTTCAACTGGCATGGTTTGTTTCTTTTCAACCAATTTGTATTTAAACTCGATGTGAAATTGTGTGGATTGATTTATAACGGAATTAATTTTACAGGCTGCCTCGTGGTTGGCGATGATTTTATTACAAACAGACAGGCCAATCCCGATTTTACCGGGAAAGGTTGAAAAGAAGGGGGCCCAGACTTTGTCCAAATCCTCACTTTTAATGCCGATGCCGTTATCCTCGACAATCAATTTGTAACCATCCGCTTGCCCCCGGCTGCTAATTCCAATCATTCCCCCATCCTCATTCTTGGCGTCAATGGCATAGATGGCATTATCAATAAGGTTTATGATCAACGTTTCCAGTTGTCCCGGTAGTAACTGATCATCCTGGATCCTGGCGTCTAAATCAAGATTCACCTGTATGTTTTTTTGTTTTTTTAGGTCAATAAAATATGGTCTCAAATTGTTAATAATAGTGTTTATATTTTCCCTCGTGAAAACAATTTTTTCTTCCTCGAAATAATCACGAAGCAGATTTAGGTGATCACTGAGCTCATTGGCACTCTTTTCAATTCGCTTCACCCGGTTGGTTATGGCTTCCTGCTGGAAACCGGCCAACAAGATTTGCGAATAACCCAGTATTGGGGTTAACTTGTTCTTCAGCTTGTGAAAGATAATTGGCAACATGTTTTTAAGGGCTTCTGCTTTTTGGTTGGACATTATCTTTTTTTGCATCTGGTTGTATTTTGTATCTATTGAAATCAGTTCCTGTTTGAAGATATTCTGTTTCTCCGCTTCTATTGTCAAGGAATTTGTAAGGGCGGCTCTATTCACAGCCATGGTGATGATGGTAGTCAGAATTTCAAGGTGGTGCAGGATATCCTGAAAATCATTATTTTGCGGATGAAATATTAAAAAATAGTCCCAATTATTCTGGTGAACAGCCAGGGCGGCTATTAATCCCAGCGGGAAATCATTTTCCTTTAGTTGAATAATCTCCTGCCTGCTTAACGGTTGAATCTTACCACTGGTGTTTGCCTGCCGGAAGGATTGAAATTCGCCTGGATTGATGGTTGTTGATTTATCAGGGTGATGTTGATTAATGAGCTGATGGATATTCTCTTCAGGTAAATATTGGACAAAATTGATGATAAATTCTGGAATATTGGCCTCAAAATAGGCAAAAATTGATGAATAGATTTTATTATTTGAGTCGGCAGCACCAAGTCCGGCGCATAAATTTGACAGATGAAAAGCCCAATTATTTTCTCTCAATTTACTGAAATTATAACTGATTTTTGCTTAAATTTCAATATTTACCGGCTTTAAGAACCATAAGTTTGATTTCTCTCTGCTGCAGGTGTAAAATGGTTGATAAACCTTGTGCAATGGGAAATAAATGAGTCAGTTAGAAGCTTGCGGGTTGGTAAAAATCTATGACAAAGTCCCGGTTGTAAATCAGATCGATTTGAAAATTAAATCGGGTCAAATAATTGGTCTTTTGGGACGAAATGGGGCTGGGAAAACCACCACATTTTTAATGTTATCGGGTATTATTAAGCCTGATGCGGGCAGGGTATTGCTGGACGATGAAAATTTAAACGGTTTACCATCGTACCAGAGAGCGGAGAGTGGGCTGATCTATATGCCCCAGCAACATTCAGTTTTTTTAAAGGCCACAGTTTTTCAGAATTTATTCCTGATTCTGGAATTAAAACACCGGGAAAGTACAGCCAGGGAAAAAGCAGGCCAATTGTTGGCCGATTTTGGTCTAACCTATGTCAAAGATTCCCCTGCTTATCAGTTATCGGGTGGCGAAAAGAGGAGATTGGAGATCGCCCGAGCCATGATCATGGCTCCCAAGTTCATGCTCCTGGATGAGCCGTTCACTGGCATTGATCCCATTACAGTGATCGAGATCCGCAAGCTGGTTATCAAACTGAAGGAGTCAGGGATTGGAATTATCATTACAGATCACAATGTAAAGGATACTTTTGATATTACAGACACCGTTTATATCATACATAAAGGGAAAATCCTCAGTCATGGCGCTCCGGCTGAGGTTGTCAAGGAAGAGAAAACAAAAGAGTTATTCCTGGGATATGAGTTTGAGTGGAGTCATGGTGATTCTCCGGACCTTCATTGATGAGATGTAACAAAAATATTGGAGAAAATTGAAAAAAAAAAGTTTAGATTTATAATATAATATAGAAATGGTAGCGATAAAATTTGGTGCAATAAGGTTATGAGAAAAAAAAAGATACACACACCAATTGCCAACCTCATGGAAGTATTTGATCTTGGATCGGATGAAGTCACCCACTATTTGGATATTGAAAGCGGAAAACTGGCCATACACAGTAACATAAGCGGCGCTTTTGATGAGGATGGCAATGAAATAAAGGGAACAAATCCATTTCATAATAAAAAATACATCGAAATACCGGGAATATATGCATATGAAGCCTTTTTGGATATGGGCCGTTTTGCTGATACAGTTAAAGATCAGGAATTGGGCCAGCGGCTGCACACCAGATTAAACAGTCGTAATCCTGTCACCCGATTTAAAAAACTTTTGGCAGAATCTCCCCGGGAGGAAAAACGCTGGGAGCTTTACAGGAATAATGCCATTCGTAAACGGGTCTTAGGCTGGCTGGCTGAAAATGGCCTCGAACTTGAATTTAAACAATAACAATTTTATTCTTTGGTAACCCGGCCCTGCACATTTTTAATTTTTAATCCACCGCTGCCAGCTTCGGCAATGGTAACATCACCATTAATCGTGTTAAGGTATATACTTCCTGAGCCATCAGAAATCCAAACAGACCCGGAAACCTGGAAAATATCCATTGAACCCGAACCATCCTTGATCTTAACACTCTTGGAGATGTTTTTTACATCAATAGAGCCTGATCCATCTTTGATTTTCAGATTTCCGTGAAGTGATTTTGTGAAAATTTCGCCGGAGCCGTCCACAATACTGGTGTCTCCTCCGATGTCAGCAATTTTCATGCTGCCTGAACCGTCATTGATTTGTACGCTGCCCTTCACGTTTTCAATGATTATTGAACATGAACCATCATCTAAAATCACATCGCTGCCCAGATCTCTGATGGTAATTTCTCCAGATCCGTCATTCACATTCATTTTGAGGCTGGCCGGTGTTTTTATATCCAGATTAATGACAAACCGTCTCTTCTTAAGGCTGAACCAGGATCTTTTTGGATTTTTTATTTTACTCACCAGACGGGCCCGGTTTCCTTCTTTTTTTAAGTGGAGGATCACTTTGTCTTCAATGAAAGTGGGGATTCTTTTCTTGGATATCCCTTCTATGATAATATTGGCAGTGACCTGGATCTCTTCCAATCCCTCGATTCCCTGAATTTTCAAATACCCGGCACCACACTCCATCTCAAATACATTTATGCCCTTGACAGGCAGATTGAGGGTTTTGCTTTGTTCATAAGCAAACATGGATATACAAAAAAGTATGCTCAATAAAATAATTCCTAGAAATTTTCGCATAATATTACCTCCTAGTAACATACAGTGATATCATCTATCCCCTATAACGAAAATTCTATAAATTTGGTTCCATTTTAGCCTTAAATACTTGCCTTTTATATCTAGTTGGCTAAAATATGAGCACTGGAAAATTTTATGTGAGGTCGAAAATGAAGAAGACAGAGAAGTTCAAACCAGCAGATTATGAAGAAAAGTGGAGAAATATATGGGAAGAAAAAAAACTGCACCTGTGTGATACCAGTAAAACTGATAAAAAGTATTATTGTCTCGATATGTTCCCGTATCCCAGCGGCAGCGGTCTCCATGTGGGACATCCCCGGGGTTATGTGCTCAGTGATGTCTGGAGTCGCTATAAAAAAATTCAAGGCTATGATGTGCTCCATCCAATGGGTTGGGATGCCTTTGGTCTGCCGGCAGAAAATGATGCCATAAAGAAAAAGATCCATCCAGGTATCAGTGTCAAAAACAACGTGGAAAATTTCACCCGGCAGTTAAAAGAGTTTGGCTGCATGTTTGATTGGTCCAAGGAGATCAGTACCGCAACACCCGATTATTATAAATGGACCCAGTGGATATTTCTGCAGATGTACAAACAGGGATTGGCATATCGCAAAATGGTACCCATCAATTGGTGTGACAGTTGTAAAACCGGCATTGCCAACGAAGAGGTGGTAAATGGAAGCTGTGAACGGTGTGGCGGTGAGGTGAGCAAAAAGGATTTGCAGCAGTGGATGTTGAAGATAACCAATTATGCTGAGAGATTATTGCGTGATTTGGATCATTTACAATGGCCTGAAAATGTCAAAATGCTTCAGAGAAACTGGATCGGCCGCAGTGAAGGTGCGGAGGTGGTGTTTGTAATTAAACAAGCTTCATCCGGGCAAAGCCATGAATTGCCCGTTTTTACCACCCGGCCGGACACTCTTTTTGGCGCTACGTATATGGTACTTGCCCCTGAACACCCCCTGGTCGGGGAAATATGCACTGAGGAACAAAAAGATGCAGTGGCTGAATATGTACTGGAGGCCCGGAATAAATCGGACCTGCAGCGCAGCGCTCTGGAGAAAGAGAAAACCGGCGTGTTTACCGGTGCTTATGCAATTAATCCTGTGAATAATAAACAGATTCCGGTCTGGATTTCAGATTATGTATTGATGAGCTATGGAACCGGGGCCATTATGGCGGTGCCTGCTCATGATGAGAGGGATTTTGAGTTTGCCACCAAGTTTGGCCTGGAAATCATTGAGGTAATTACTTCCCCAGCTGAGGTTAAAGATGAAAATGGAAAAATGACTCAGGCTTTTATCGGGCACGGCAAAATGGTAAACAGTGGCCCCTATACGGGGACCGATTGTGAGGTGGGTAAAAAACAGATTACAGAAGATTTGCTAAAGCGGGGACTTGGACAATTTCAGATCAATTATAAATTGAGAGACTGGGTTTTTTCCCGCCAGCGATATTGGGGCGAACCCATTCCCATCATTCATTGCAGCGAATGTGGTGAGGTGCCTGTCGCCGAAGAAGATTTGCCGGTTACTTTACCCGATGTAAAAAATTATGAGCCCACAGGTACCGGAGAATCCCCGCTGGCAGCCATTGATCACTGGGTAAATGTTAAATGCCCGGCTTGTCAGGGATCCGCCAAGCGTGAAACCAATACCATGCCTCAATGGGCAGGTTCCTGCTGGTATTTCCTTCGTTATATCAGTCCGGATCATGATCAGGCATTGTTTGATCGGGAGATTGGCAATAAATGGATGCCTGTGGACCAATATGTGGGAGGCATTGAACATGCCATCCTTCACCTGCTCTACGCACGGTTTTATGTCAAGTTTCTCTACGATATCGGAGTGGTGGATTTTGAAGAACCCTTTAAACGCCTCTTTTGTATCGGCATGGTTTGCCGCATGAGTGAAAAGACCGGAAAGATTGAAAAAATGTCCAAGTCAAAAGGGAATGTGGTAAGTCCCGATGAAATCATTAATAGATATGGTGCTGATTCGCTGCGCCTGTACGAGTTGTTTATTGGCCCTCCGGATGTGGACAGTGAATGGTCTGATTCCGGTATTATTGGTATTTACCGGTTTCTCTCAAAAGCGTGGAACCTGATCCACATCCTTGCCTCTGACAATGCTTTTGCGGCTGAGGAAACCCTGGCCGTCACCCAGGCCCGGCATCGTCTCATCCATGATATTACCGATCGGATGGAACATTTTAAATTTAACACAGCCGTGTCTGCTTTCATGGAATTTATAAACAGCCTCTCCCATATAAAGGAGGGAGTGACCAAAAATACCTTGCGCGAATTTTTAATACTTATTTCCCCCTTTGCCCCCCATTTTGCCTGCCAGCTGTGGGAATTTTTGCAGATCCCGGATCTGGTTTTTGATCAGGACTGGCCGGTTCATGACGATCACTTTTTAATAAAAGAGGAGATTGAAATCGGTGTTCAGGTGAAAGGCAAGTTAAGGGGGAGTATTCACATATCCCCGAATGCAACTGAGGAAGAGGTAGTTGCCAAGGCCCTGGCCCACGAGGGTATTAAGAAACATGTGGGCAACGGTCCCTTGCGAAAAGTAATTTATGTGAAGGGCCGAATTTTAAATCTTATAAATTAAATCCTGGATTCCGCACGTCAACTTTTTCCGGAGGATTTATGTTAAGTGAACAAGATATTGGTTCTATTGCCACAGAGAGCGGCGTAAACATTTCCCAGACGCATCAGGCTGTGGCTTTATTGTCTGAGGGTATGACTGTACCTTTTATTGCCAGATACCGCAAGGAAAAAACCGGCAATCTGGATGAGACCGGAATTGAGAAGGTACAAGAGTGGCTGAAATATACCCTGGAATTGACAGAGCGTAGAGTAACCATTTTAAAGACTATTGACCAGCAGGGGAAATTAACTCCGGAATTGGCAGAAAAGATAAATAACACCTACAAGAAAACAGAACTGGAGGACCTCTACCTGCCCTTTAAACCGAAACGGAGAACCCGGGCAACCATAGCCAGGGAGAAAGGATTGGGACCTCTGGCAGAAATAATCCTGGATTCCACAAAGCCTGGCCTGCCTGATGAATTTGCCCTTGCCTTTATTTCTAAGGAAAAGGGTGTGGCAGACAGGAGCGAAGCCCTCAACGGAGCAGCAGATATAGTGGCTGAGATATTTTCAGAGAACCCGCAATTGAGGAAAAAATTGCGGCAGGAGATGGCAACCAAGGGATTGATTCAGGTGTCTGTAACCAAGGAGTGGCTGGAGAAGCGGTCCAAGTTTGAACAATATTATGACTATCAGGAAGCAGTGAAGACCATCCCCTCTCACCGCTGGCTGGCCATTCGCCGCGGTCAGAACGAAAAAGTACTGAGATCCGCTATTCACCTGGATCCGATTAAATTGGTTGCTGCGTACAGTTCTATGTTGTTTGCCGGTGGGCATCCCCGTCAGGCATTTTTACGGAAGGTGATGGCGGACGCGCTGAAGCGTCTGCTGCTGCCATCCATTGAAACCGATATTATGGCTGAGTTAAAAATCAAGGCTGACGAGGAAGCCATAGGCGTTTTTGCAGCCAATTTGGATAAGCTGCTGTTAACGCCTCCGGCAGGCAGTAAAAAGACATTGGGCATAGATCCTGGATTTCGTACCGGCTGTAAATGTGTGGTGCTGGACGAAACCGGAAATTTACTCAAGTACACCACGATTTTTCCCAACAAACCTCAGGAGGCGATTGCTGACGCCAAAAAGATTGTTCTTGATTTAATCAGCAGGTATCAGGTAGAGGCTGTGGTGATTGGCAATGGCACTGCTTCCAGAGAGACCATCCGTTTTTTCAAGGAAGTGGCGCCGCCATCGGTTGTGGTGACCATGGTAAATGAAGCCGGGGCATCTGTCTATTCTGCTTCCCTGGCCGGAAGGGAGGAATTTCCCGAACAAGATGTGACGGTACGGGGTGCTGTATCGATCGGCAGGCGTTTTCAGGACCCCCTGGCTGAACTGGTTAAAATTGATCCCAAGTCCATTGGTGTGGGTCAATATCAGCATGATGTGAATCAAACCCGCTTAAAGGAGAAACTCGACAATGTGGTTTCTTCAGTGGTGAACCGGGTGGGAGTCGATCTGAACAGATCGTCCAAGTATATCTTAAAATATGTTTCAGGGATCGGTGAATCTCTGGCACAGAATATTGTCGATTACAGACAGCAGAACGGTCTTTTTACCAGCAGGCGGCAGTTAACCGGGGTAACAAAATTTGGTGCCAAGGCCTTTCAGCTGAGTGCCGGTTTTTTAAGAATTATGGATGGAGAAAACCCTCTGGATCAGACAGGAATCCATCCGGAGTCATATCCGGTTGTGAACCATATGTGTAAAAATAAAAATTTGGACGTGTCCCAACTGATCCGCAACAAAAATGTGTTGCAGGACATTCAATTGGAGACATTTGTGACAGCCGATTTTGGACTGCTTACATTAAGAGATATTCTGCAGGAGCTTGAGAATCCCGGACGTGATCCGCGGCAAAATTTTGAACTTTTTGAATATACCGACGGGATAGAAAGTATCAAAGACCTCCAAGCGGACATGGTATTAAACGGTGTGGTTACCAATGTTACCCGTTTTGGAGCCTTTGTGGATATCGGCGTTCATCAGGATGGCTTGGTTCATGTGTCACAGCTGTCTCATCACTTTGTCACCAATCCGGAACAGGTGATTTCCGTTGGCGAAAAAGTTAAAGTTAAAGTTCTGAGTATAGACCTTGATTTAAAGCGGATCCAATTGAGTATCAAGGCCCTTCAAACCAAAACCCCTACAAAGAAGCCCAATTCGAGTCGCCGGGTTGAAAAAAGAACGCCCTGAATTCTTTAAAGAAAACCTGGAAGTCAGTTTCCAGTTAGTACAAAAACATTTGTAACACCTGGCGTTTTGATGCGTACAACAGGGTGAATCAAACGATTCCTGGTTTTAATATTGATTTTAAGGAGACAACTATGAAAAGATTGTTAATTTTGATTTTAACCCTGTTTGTGATTATGGCGTCAGTTACGTTTGCCAAGGGAGATCTGCCCACTTCCCTTATTCCGGCCCAAACCAAATGGCTGATTCACTTTGATATGTCCCAATTTCTTTCTACCAAAATCAGTCAGTTCCTGCTGGGGTCGGAAAAAACGGATTTTACTGAAGCCAAGGAGAAGATGTTAAAGGAATTGCAACTCGATCCCTTTAAGGATCTCTTCAGTGTCACCATCTTTGGCACCGGCAGGCATAAAGAAGAGGCAGTGGTCTGCATTCAGGGTAATTTTAACCAGAAATTTCTCATCTCCCGTTTAAAGGAGGAAGAGTCCTATCAAAAATCCACTTATGGCCGCTATAACATTCATCAATGGGAATGCCGCCAGTACGGAACTTTTGTGAATTCCAATATGGCGCTCCTCTCACAGAGTAAAGAAAACATTAAAAAAGTTTTGGATGTAATGGCGGGAAAAGAAAAAAATGTCAAATCCGGCTCCCTCTTCAACCAGGTAAAATCAATCCCCCGAGGCGCCTTTTTAAAAGCTGTTACCAATAATCTGTCGCATCTGGCGGGTGATTTTAAAGAAGCCAGCCCCTTAATTCTGCAAAATGCCCGGGTGGCTCTGTTTATGGCTATGGAAAAGAGCGATATCCTACGTTTGAAATTGCATCTTACCACCAGAGATGAAGAAACCGCCAAGAATATCTATCAGATGGTCAATGGTTTGATGGCCATGGCCCGCCTGCACCAGGATAACGATGAAGAGCTCAATCACGTAAAACAAAGGATGGAGGCGGTAAAAATTTCTCTGAAGAAAAATGTGCTTGAAATGGAATGGAGCCAACCCTCGG
>CBFDCH010000008.1:0-13160 GCA_965603235.1 uncultured bacterium
GGCGTTAATCCAGGTAGATACGACCAGCATTCTGTTTATCTGCGGCGGTGCGTTTGAAAACCTGGATGCTGTTATTCGCAGACGGGTATTTCAAAAAGCGATGGGATTTGGCGCTGAGGTTCGTTCCCATCATGATTCGAAGATAGGGGAAATTCTTGCCATGGTAGAGCCCGGAGATTTGAATAAGTACGGCCTTATTCCGGAATTGGTGGGACGTTTCCCGGTAACTGGAATTTTAAATGAATTAAAAGAGGAGCACCTTTACCAAATCTTAATCGAACCCAAGAATGCCATAACCAAACAATTCAAGGCATTACTGGCACTCGATGAGATTGAATTGGAGTTTACCGAAGAGGTTTTGCGGAGAATCACCAAGGAAGCTGTAAAACGGGAGGTTGGTGCTCGTGGATTAAGAGCGATTTTTGAGGAGATGATGCTCGACCTGATGTTCGAGTTACCCTCAAAAAAAGGTAAGGTTAAAAAGGTTGTTATTGATGATGATTATTTGAAGACCATAAAATGGATAGCCTAAAGCAAAAAGAAATCACACTCCCGCTAATCCCACTGCGTGAATTGGCCACTTTTCCATCTGCTATTATACCGATTCTGGTGGGACGTGATCAGTCGATCAACGCGCTCAAGCATTCCATGGACAGCTATAATGGTTATTTATTCCTATCAGTTCAAAAGAATCAGACCAGCGATAATCCCGGGGCAGACGAGATCTACCAGGTTGGCATTATCGCTAAAATTGAAAAGTCACAGGAACAAAATAATGGCACCTATAAAGTGATTATTCAGGGACTGGAACGGGCGGTCATCCGAGAATTTATCGAGCAAGAAGATCATGTGTTGGTAAAAGCTGCTGTTTTAGAGGAAATATTTGACAAGGAAAAGAATTTCTATGACCTGTCAAAAAATTTAATCAGTATTTTTGAAGAATATATAAATTTGAAGAAGGTTAGGATTCGTGGAATCGTAGCGAAGCTTCAAACCAATCAAATTTCGGAAATCACCGATATTATTGTATCCGTCATCTCCATCCCAATCAATGTCAAACAATCACTGTTGGAAGAACTGAATGTCTATAAGCGGGGAATCAAACTTTACAATATCCTGAAAAAGGAAGTACACCAACTCCACAGCGACAAGGATAGAGATGTAAAGGACAGACGTGAAGAGATCCTGGATAATGGCATAAAGGAATACCGCGGGAAGATTAAAGACGCAGATTTACCGAAACATGTACGAAAACGTGCTGAAGAAGAGCTTGAGCGGTTTGAAATGATGCCTCCGTACTCGGCAGAGAGTACTGTATCCAGATCTTATCTTGATTGGATATTGGCCATTCCCTGGAGAAAACTGAAAGAAGAAAACAAAGATATAAAGAAAGCTGCGCTCATCCTGGATGAAGATCACTATGGTTTACAAAAAGTCAAGGATAGGGTTCTCGATTATCTTGCGGTGAGGCAGCTTGTTGGCAAACCATCAGGGGAAATACTCTGTTTTGTGGGACCCCCGGGTGTGGGCAAAAGTTCTCTGTCAAAATCAATTGCCAGGGCTCTGGATAGGGCGTTTGTCAGGATTTCCCTGGGTGGGGTTAAAGATGAAGCCGAGATCAGGGGACATAGAAGAACCTATATCGGATCCTATCCGGGCCAGATTGCTAAAGGTCTGAAGAAGGCCAAAGTGATAAATCCGGTGTTTTTGCTGGATGAAATCGATAAACTAAGTTCCGACTACAGGGGAGATCCGGCTTCAGCACTGCTGGAAGCGCTCGATCCGGAACAAAACACAGAATTTGTGGATCATTACCTCGATCTGGAAATGGACCTGTCTCAAGTATTTTTTATAACCACAGCCAATTTTGCCGAGCCGATACCCCCCGCTCTGAAAGACAGAATGGAAATCATAGAAATTCCCGGTTACACAGAAAGAGAGAAACTGGAAATTGCCAAGAGTTTTCTAATAAAAAAACAATCTGAAAAAAACGGTATTAACCTAGATGGTTTGGACATTGAAGAAGATTTGATACTGGAAGTGATAAATCGCTACACCAGTGAGGCAGGGGTTCGCAATCTGGAAAGGCAGATAGCTGTTATTATGAGAAAAATTGCCCGACACTTTGTTGAAAACAACAAGCCCTCTGACAAAGAAAAAAAAGAGGATAAATTCACCCTTACCGCATCTTATCTGCAGAAATTCCTGGGGATCCCCAAATATAATAGAACTAAAATCTTGAATCAGAATGAAGTGGGTGTTTCTCTCGGTCTGGCCTGGACTGCGGCTGGCGGTGATATTTTAATTGTTGAGTCCAGGTTTTTAAAAGGCAAAGGGGAATTGATACTTACCGGCAGGCTGGGCGAAATCATGAAGGAATCGTCATCAACCGCCTTTAGTTATTCGAAGGTGAAGTTGTACGAGTTGGATTTTGATACCAATGAGCTGGAGGGATACAATATTCACCTGCATATCCCCGAGGGCGCAGTACCCAAAGAGGGGCCTTCTGCCGGCGTTACCCTGGCTGTTTCCATTCTCTCGCTGCTCACGGGAATTCCGGTAAAATCTGATTGCGCCATGACAGGTGAGATCACTCTTAGAGGCAAGGTGCTGCCGGTTGGCGGGATTAAAGAAAAAGTTATTGCCGCTCACCGTTACGGGATCAGCCGTATTCTTATCCCTCGTGAAAATGAAAAAGATTTTAAAGAGGATATCCCGGAGGACATCACCAAGACCATGACATTTCATCTGGTTGATAATATGGATGAGGTTCTGGAGCTTACTCTGGAAAAGCCGATCAAGATTAAAAATGTCAATAGTAAAGTTATAAAACCATTTTTGAATACAAATATCCAGTAATTCTGGGGAGATATACCGGTTTATTAATAGCAATGAATTAATGGTTCAATGCTGTTAATTCTCGGTAAAAGGAACAATAATGTTAAGTGTAAAGGAAGTTAGTCTTGCTCAACGGGTTTTTACCAAAGAAACCGTTCCTGTTGACAATATTGAAAAAATCCTGTTTATCGGCCGGTCAAACGTGGGAAAATCTTCATTCATCAATAAGCTGATAAATCGCAGGGACATGGCTAGAACCAGTTCCAAACCAGGCAAAACCATCAGTATCAATTACTATCTGATTAACCAGGAGTTTTACTTTGTGGACCTGCCTGGCTATGGTTTTGCTAAAATTTCAAAACAGGAAAGCCAACGGGTTCGAGATTTGTTGTCCTATTTTTTCGAAAAGGTTCAACAGGTAAAGTTGTTGATACTGCTGATTGATTCACGGCGTGGATTTATGAAAGCAGACGCCGATATTTTGGCAAAAATTGTAGAAAAAGATTTCAAGATCTTGACAATACTTACCAAGAGTGATAAAATTAAAAAATCAGAATTAGCAAATCAAATTAGAAATCTACAAACAACATTTGGTTTAAAAACAATATCATTTTCAATTAAATCGAATTGCAATAAAGAAGAAATTTTAAAAATTATAAAAAAATCGTTAGTGGAGTGAAAATGTATTCATTAAAAGACTTACAAAACATGACTGTCGCCCAAATCAAGAGTGTTATCAAGGAATTTGACCTGACTGAAAAAGATGTCAAAGATAAAAATTCTCTGCACTTCAGCATCCTGAATGCCCAGGCCACCGCCAATGGCAAACTCTTCGCCGAGGGAGTCATTGAAATCCTGAACGAAGGATATGGTTTTTTGCGCTTTCAGGAGTACTCATACCTTTCGAGTTCAGAGGATATTTATGTGTCACCTTCGCAAGTAAATAAATTCGACTTGAGAACCGGGGATACGGTTTCCGGATCGGTCCGTCCGCCAAAAAGGGGAGAAAAATATTTTGCGCTTCTCTCGATTGAAGCTGTCAATTCAGAAGATCCGGAGGCAGTTTTAAAAAAGCGGAGGGGGATCCGGTTCGAAAAACTAACACCACTGTATCCGGAAGAAAAAATCAACCAGGAGACCACTCCTGAAAATATTTCCGGTCGGGTTATGGACCTGTTGACTCCCATTGGCAAAGGGCAGAGGGGTTTGATTGTAGCTGCTCCCAGAACCGGTAAAACAATGATTCTGCAAAGTATTGCCAAGTCCATTGAGATAAACCATCCAGAGGTTTACCTGATTGTATTGCTGATTGACGAGCGACCGGAAGAGGTTACAGACATGAGCCGGAACGTATGTGGGGAAGTTATTTCATCGACTTTTGATGAGGTTCCACTCAGGCATACCAAAGTGGCTGATATTGTACTGGAAAAATCAAAACGTATGGTGGAAATGGGTAAGGATGTGGTAATTCTACTTGATTCTATCACCCGATTGGCCAGAGCCCACAACGCCATCACCCCGTCATCCGGTAAAGTATTGTCCGGTGGAATTGATGCCAATGCCTTAAATAAACCAAAAAAGTTTTTTGGCGCTGCCAGAAATATTGAAGAAGGGGGCAGCTTAACTATTTTGGCCACCGCCCTGGTCGATACAGGGAGTCGGATGGATGAAGTTATCTTTGAGGAATTTAAAGGTACCGGCAACATGGAGATCAACCTGGACCGCCGCCTGGTAGACAAGAGGGTGTTTCCGGCCATTGATATTTTCCGCTCAGGCACCAGGAAGGAAGAGTTGTTAATCGAAGCGGAGTCCCTGAGCAAGATTTGGGTGCTGCGAAAGGTACTTTCTCAGATGAGTGAAATTGAGGCCATGGAACTTTTGGTTGAAAAGCTTGCCAAAACAAAAACCAACGATAATTTTATTAAAATGATGTCCCAGGGGATGTGAGTATATCAGTGACAAAGAATCTTATTTTTTTGTTGCTTTTTTTTGTCACCATATTATCCGCAGCAACTGAAACACACCCGTTTGTCAAACAGGTCCGCACAGCCATTAAAAGGATTAAACCTTTTAAAGTAGCCTTTGTGGCGCAGGTTGTGAATGACCAGGAAATTGAAATCGAAGAGTCAGGGATTATTATTTTCAAAGACAAGGATCATCTGAAATGGACCTACATGAATCCCGATTTTAAAGTGTTTTTGCTGGAAGGTAAGAAGTATCAATTTTATGAAAAGGACAATGAGCAGCTTACTATCGGCAATGTAAATAACAACAAACAACACTGGATCTGGCAACTTATCTTTGCCCCTGATTACAACAGGCACATCACTTGTGATATCAAGCAAAAGAAGATATTGATCCAAGACCCTGATGAGGATTTGAATGTTGTTATCTTTTTGAATGATCAGATGTTACCGCAAAAAGTGGTACAAAAGGATCCCTCTGGTCTGACTCTGGTTCATTTGTTTAAAGATTATCAGATTCGAGTGGAGTTGAAGAGAGATGATTTGCAGTTGAAAGTGCCCAAAGGTATTGATATTGTACGTTTACAATGAAAACCTTTTATCAATAAATACCGTAACATGATATTGGATGATGACCAGGTTTTAATTAAGGAGATTTTAACTGGGAAAAAATCATCCTTTGAGGAATTGATGAAACGGTATAATAAGAAAATTTTTAACTTCATTTACAAGATGGTGCGGAATGAAGAAATTGCCATTGAACTGACTCAGGATTTTTTCATCAAAATATTTTTGGTTTTAAATAAATATAATTTCGAGTATAAATTTTCAACCTGGGTTTATCGAATTTGTTATAACCTGGTAATCGATTATTTGCGTAAAAATAAAACCTATATCGATTCTCTTGACAATGATAACCTGACCCAGAAGAAATCGCTTAAATCGGAAAATTATCTTGGCGAGGACGGCTTTGAAAACCTGGCCAGAGCAGAGTTGAAAGATTATTTATGGGATCTGGTAAATGAAATACCGTATAAATATAAAGAATTGATTTTATTGCGCTATATGCAGGGATTAAAGTATGATGAAATCGCTGATATCACCGAATTACCGGTTGGAACTGTAAAAAATAGAATTTTTAAAGCAAAAGAAATTTTAAGAATGGAGATTGAAAAAGATGGAATGCTTAAATGATGCCAAAATCCAGAAATATCTGGAGCATAGTCTCAATCCGCTGGAGCACTCTATGGTGCGGGACCACCTTATTGGCTGTACGAGGTGCAGCAAAAAATTTGAAGCGTATCAAAAAATAGAACAAATATTGGAGAAACCTGAAATGGTTTCCCCGCCCAAAGAGGTGCAAAGATTTGTTATGGCAAAGCTGTTCCCGGCATTGCCCAAGTTTTCTTCGATTATGACACTAATAGTGGTGAGTTTTGTCAGCCTCCTGTCAGCCATATATATCTATTTTGATTTTGCCAACAACAGCATCATTCAGGCACTTCAGGTTACTTCAAACAATACATCAAACTGGGTGATCACCATTGTCAAAACCATATCCGCTGTTTTTTCTGGTGTCTATGCTCTGTTCAAAGCATTGAACGGGATTATGGAAGCCATTTTTAAGGTGAATGTCGGTGTTGAGGTTCTGGCTTCATTATTTACAATTATGTGCATGCTTTTCTTTTATTCCATGTACAAACTCCTCTTTAAAAGGGTGAGGGAAACCCAAAGATGAAAAAAAATCTAATCATTCTGACCATTTTCTTGGCTTTTTGTCATGGTTTACTCCAGGCATCCGTTGACGGTAATGGGGGCAAGGAAACTGTTGTTGCCAGAGATCAGGTTCGTGATAAAAGTATTGTCTCCATCAAAGGAGATGTGCGAATTGATGGAAAAGTAACCGGTTCCATTATCCTTATCGGGGGCAAATTATATCTCAATGGGGAAGTAACACAGGATGTGATTTGTTTTGCCACCGAAATAACGGTGGATAGCGGAGCCTCGATTAAAGGAGATTTTATTGTTTTGGGCGGCGAGGTAACAGAAGGGGCTAAAAGCAGGGTTGAAGGTGATTTTTTATATTTTAAATTTAACCTCAAAAAGATTGAAAACACTATTATCCCCATTCTATCAGACTCAAAAACCATCACTTTCTTGAAAACTGTGAAAATCATCATCTGGTTTATCATTGCCCTGGTGGTATTTGCCCTGGTTCCTCGCAAAATCTATGATGCTGAAAAATTATTTGCCATAAACATTGCCAAGAGCGGGGCAATTGGTATTTTATCCATTTTTCTGTTTATTTTTGCCTTTTTTATCTTTGTTATTATGAGTTTTATTTACATAGGCATACCTTTATTGCTGCTGCTGCTAATCCTCTATTTCGTTATTTATATATTCGGGCGTACAGTTATGTTGTTTTACGTCGGCTCCCGAATAGCCAATGCCTTTAAGCTTAAAACAATCTCCACTACTTTATATATATTAATCGGTATCATTTTTTATGCAATTCTCAAGTTTCTGCCGGTTATAGGGCCCATTATGTTGATTTCAATGAATATTCTGGAGATTGGTATCGGTACCAGCTATTTGCTGCGCAAACGGCTAAGAATGACACAGACATAAAATATTATATCCGCTCCAACACTTAGGAACTTTCCTTTTAATCTCTTACCAACAATTTTATCCAGGTTTGAGGGTGATCCTTTTAATTGTTCCCGAAAAATGGCAAAAAACCATTAAATCGGGCATTTTATAGGTAATATGTCGATAATCTGACCTTTTTTGAGGCTTTTTTTATGATTTCACCAAAAAATGGTTGAATATATTTATGGTTCATCACTTTCTACAATTATAGCCTTATTATGGAGACAAACAACCCATTTCGTAAATTTAGAAATATTGGGTGGGCCTTATATCGCAAGGTTAGTTGACATATCTAGCTTATGCATATATAATATGCATAGGAGATGCAGATGAGGACGACTTTAAACGTTGATAGTGATCTTTTACGGCGAATTGGCAGGCTCACAGGCATAAAAAGTAAGACCCGGATAATTGATCAAGCTTTATGGGAATTGTTGGCCAAGCTGCGCAGAGAGAAGCTGAAAGAAGCCTATGGCACATTGGAGATGAGACTAAATGGCGATGAATCTGACCATGGAGGGGACAATGGATAAATATTTAGTCGACAGTCCGGTTTGGATTCTGTATCTGCAGGGTAATGCTGAAAATATCAGGGAAAAATTACAACCATTGCTTGATGAGGATAGAATATCTATCAATGGGGTTATCCTCAGCGAATTATTGGTTGCGGCTCAGGGAAAAAAAGAATTTCAATTTATAAAAGAACATTTCTTGGGACTTCATTTTTTAGAGACTAACAAAGATTTTTACGTAAAACTGGCTAAAATTATTAAGGAATTAAAGAAAAGCAAGCAGATTTTAACTTATGCGGATTATTTTAAGATGACCCATGCACACCTCTTTAACCATACCCTTATCAGCCTGAATAAAAATTTCAGGAATGTTTCCCAGGTTATCGGGTTTAGATATGAAACAATCTGATTCCAAATCAGGAAATTAAACGTATTTTTTTCCCAGTTTCATCCATTTTTTTCAATAAATGGCTTCATTTTAACCAGATCACACAGTTTAACCATATCACCATATCTAATCTCTTTCAGTAGAAGGTAGGATGGGGACGCAATCGTCAGCTCATATCTCTTAATAGTTTTGCAGAGATTAGATTAAGGAAGAGATTGGAGGATTGGGAATCACATTTAAAAATCAGGGGAGAGTATATCTTTATTTCTGAATCGGGCTGGCGTTGTTTTTTTAAAATTTAGAATTGACAGATAGCCATTAATTTATTACAATTTATGCTATATAAAATTTAATCCAAAAAAATAACGGAGTTAAACATGGCTGATATCATTCTATTCTCAATTGCACCAATCTCAGCTCTAATTGCATTGGTGTTTGCTTACGGGTTTTACAAAAAGATCATGAAATTGTCAGAAGGGACAGAACAAATGGTTGAGATCGCTGAGGCGGTCCGTAAGGGAGCCAGAGCGTATATAAAGCAGCAATATAAAATTGTTATTATATTCTTCTTTATAGCCGCTTTATTTTTGGCATTCCTCTCTTTTATCCTCAAGGTTCAGTCACCCTGGACACCATTCGCATTTTTAACAGGCGGTTTCTTTTCAGGCCTTGCCGGGTTTATTGGAATGACAACGGCAACCCTGGCTTCAGCCAGAACCACAAACCAGGCTCGCGAATCATTAGATAAAGCCCTGAAAGTAGCTTTCCGCAGTGGTGCGGTTATGGGCCTGATCGTTGTTGGTCTGGCTCTACTGGATGTAGCCATTTGGTTTATTGTCCTCCATATCTGGTTAAAATATTCCCTGGTTGTTACTACAGTAACCATGCTGTCATTTGGTATGGGCGCCTCACTACAGGCTCTGTTTGCCAGAGTGGGCGGAGGTATTTATACCAAAGCCGCTGATGTCGGGGCTGACCTGGTAGGTAAGGTTGAAGCTGGCATTCCCGAAGATGATCCACGCAATCCAGCAACTATTGCAGATAATGTTGGCGACAATGTGGGGGATGTGGCAGGTATGGGAGCTGACCTTTATGAGTCATACGCGGGATCCATACTCTCATCAGCAGCCCTGGGAGCTTCGGCCTTTCTCGGTACGGCCATGGCTTACAATGCCGTTATTTTACCCATGGTTATAGCTGGTATTGGAATTTTAGCCTCAATTCTCGGTATTTTCATGGTTAAAACCAAGGAGGGTGCCTCACAGAGACAATTACTAAAATCACTTGGATTGGGAATAAATGTAAGCTCCGCGATTATTATCGTGGGATCGTTTTTCTCCGTGAAATTCTTGTTGCCAGGAAACCTGGGCATATTCGGTTCAATTATTGTGGGTTTAATCGTTGGTATTATTGTGGGAAAAAGTGTTGAATATTTTACTTCCGCGGATTTCAATCCCACCAAGAGGGTAGCGGAACAAACCAGAACCGGTGCTGCTACAGTGATTATCGGCGGACTTTCTACCGGTATGATCTCAACAGCTATTCCGGTGTTGGCTATAGCCTGCGGGATTCTGGGAGCATTCGCTTTTGCCGGTGGTTTTGAAAGCACCATTATGGGTTTATATGGTATCGGGGTTGCTGCTGTGGGTATGTTATCCACCCTGGGAATCACCCTGGCTACCGACGCATATGGTCCGATTGCAGATAATGCCGGTGGAAATGCTGAAATGGCCGGATTGGATAAAGTGGTGCGTGAGAGAACCGATGCTCTTGATTCTCTGGGAAATACTACAGCAGCTACAGGTAAGGGGTTTGCGATTGGATCTGCCGCCCTGACTGCCCTGGCATTGCTGGCCGCTTACATTGAAGAGGTTAAGGCGGGAATTGGTCATATTCTGATGAAGACCGATGAATTTATCCTGGGTTCCAAAAAACTGGTGGTAACCGCCACTGATGCTGTTGCCAGGAAAGAAGAGATTACCGGTATCTTAAGCAATATAAGTATTGATAATTTTATGGAATATCTGCAAATCAATCTGATGAATCCCAAGGTGGTTGTGGGTGTATTTATTGGCTCCATGATGGCCTTTTTATTCTCCGGTTTAACCATGCAGGCTGTTGGCCGCACTGCCTATAAAATGGTTGAGGAAGTGCGCCGCCAGTTCAAGGAAATTAAGGGAATTCTGGAAGGTAAAACCAAACCTGATTATGCTTCCTGCGTACAGATCTCCATCCGGGGAGCGCAACGGGAAATGATTCTACCATCAACCCTGGCCATAATTACTCCCATTGCAACCGGACTCATTCTTGGAGTACCCGGCGTGATGGGTCTGCTGATCGGCGCTCTGGGTGCCGGCTTTATCCTGGCAATTTTCATGGCCAATGCCGGTGGTTCCTGGGACAATGCCAAGAAGTATATTGAACAGGGCAACCTGGGAGGCAAGGGATCAGAGGCTCACAAAGCGAGTGTTGTCGGAGATACGGTTGGCGATCCTCTAAAAGATACATCAGGCCCATCCCTAAATATTCTGATTAAATTAATGAGCATGATTTCTATTGTTGTAGCAGGCTTGATTGTAGGTTATTCACTTCTTTGATATTATATTCAGGATAGATTATTCTTTATGGTGAAGTTTTAAAATATTTGCTGTAAAATAGAAACAATAAGGAGAAAAGATGGCAGGAATCGGAGATATCAATCTACCATTAAATCTCTATAAGAGGGGAAAGGTCAGGGATGTTTATGAAGTAGATGGCGACAAATTGCTGATAATATCCACAGATCGGATTTCAGCGTTTGATTATATTTTACCTTCACTCATCCCGGACAAAGGCAAGGTCCTGAATCAAATTTCTGTTTTCTGGTTCAAACAGACTGAAGATTTTATTGCCAATCACATTGTTTGTGATGTACCTGAACAACTGGACGAGTTTAAACCCTTTGCAGACCAGATTGAAAAACGGTCCATACTGACCAAAAAACTTGCATCAGTGCCTGTGGAAGCGATAGTCAGGGGATATATTGTTGGTTCAGGCTGGAAAACATATGAAAAGAGCCGCGAAATATGCGGGATTTCCCTACCGTCCGGTTTAAAATTTGCCGATAAATTTCCAGAACCAATCTTCACTCCCACCACCAAGGCTGAAGAGGGCCATGATGAGAATATGACTTTTGACCAGATGAAGGATCAATTGGGCGCGGAAACCGCTGAGAAGGTAAGGGAGTTGTCAATCAAGTTATATTACAAAGTGAGTCAATTTGCCTATGACAAGGGGATTATTATCGCTGATACCAAGTTCGAGTTCGGCAAGGATGAAGAGGGAAATATCATTCTAATTGATGAAATATTTACCCCGGATTCTTCCAGATTCTGGAAAATTGATGACTATAGCACTTTTAAAGCCATGGAAAAGGAACCTCCGGCCTTTGACAAACAATTTGTCAGGAATTATTTATTGGAGTCCACATGGGATAGAAACTCTGTTCCACCACAACTACCTGCAGAGGTGATCCAGAAAACCCGGGAAAAATATATGGAGATATACTCCATTTTAACCGGATTTTCCATATGATCGGTTATCTCAATTTACTGGACTTTATTTTTTTAATCATTGTGTTTCTCTCTTTTCTGCTGGGAGTTGTAAAGGGATTTGTACGGGAGCTGTTCTCCCTGGCCTTTTTCATAATCGGGGTGATATTGGCCTTCCTCTTTTACAACGAGGTGGGTAATCTCTTTTTCAAACAGATGAAAAATCGCGATGTTGCCAATTTCATTGGCTTCATTATAGTGTTTACCCTGGTTCTGATGGTGGGTTCAATAGTCACCTTCATTATAAAAAAAGCCTTTGTTGTCGAACCTCTCAAATCCATAGACCGGATCCTGGGCGGTGTGTTCGGGCTATTGCGGGGAATCCTGATATCAGCTATATTGGTTCTGGGATTTATGCTGTTTTCAATTAACGATGAGATGTTGTCAAAATCACGGTTTTCACCTTACCTGTACCAGACCATAAAAGTTGTCACCACGTTTTTCCCTGAAAACATGAAAGAAAAATTAAAAATTAAAAGGAAAGATGATGGACAAAAAGACGTTAGAGCTGGCAGAACAGTATGAAGATCTAACCATCAAAAAACAGATGAAGATTCTGGCCTTCAAAGCCGCCAACTCACGCCTCTTTTACAAGGAGGTCATGGAAGAATTTGAAAAAACATTATTGCAGGCCATCCTGGACAAATATGACCATAATCTCTTGAAAATTTCCATGGACATAAAATTGCACCGTAACACCATCGCACGTAAAATGAAAAAGTTGAAAATTCGAGAAAAGCGCAAAAAAATAAAATAGATTCCATCAATTCCAGATAAAAACACCAAAAAACTGGTATCTTAAAAAAAGCTGGTCTCTTGTACTTCGGAGGCGAAAGCAATGCCGATCCTGCGGCTGTTTTTCCGTCTTGACAACATGTAATTTTTCTGTATAATTCTAATTTTAGTGCTGGGAAGTCGTCTAATTGGCAAGACATATGACTCTGGATCATAGAATTGGGGTTCGAGTCCCTGCTTCCCAGCCATAACAAACTGTGGCGCTATCGTCTAGGGGTTAGGACGGAGGGTTCTCAGTCCTCAAACCGGGGTTCGATTCCCCGTAGCGCTGCCAATCCCTCACCTCCCTCCCATTAATATTCATCGTGTACAAAAATCGTATTTGTCATATACTCCGGGAATCGAATCCCGGTTTGGAGCAGTACTGGGTTTGACAAAATTGAGACCTTCAATTTTGGACCGCGATTGGGTAATGAGCGGCCCT
>CBFDCH010000009.1:0-13102 GCA_965603235.1 uncultured bacterium
GTCGACCGCTTTAATGCCTGGAGTAATTTTCATCTATCGATGGGCATCAATTATCCCAACCGCTCCGACCGGATCAAGTCGAGAGGCAAAGATCCCGGCGGAGATATTTTTATTCACGGTGATTGTGTCACCATTGGTTGTATCCCCATTACAGACGACAAAATCAAGGAGTTGTATATCCTGGCAGTGGAGGCCCGCAATAGCGGTCAGAGATATATCCCCGTTCATATTTTGCCGGCTCGTTACAACAAGAAAAACTGGCAGAAATTGCAAACACAATATGACTACGATGCGAAATTACTCCGGTTCTGGTCCATTCTGAAAGAGGCATTTGATTATTTTGAGTTAAATAAAAAGGTGCCCAAATTCAGTTTTAACACCGTGGGAGAGTACCAGGTTGTTAAAAATTAGCTGACCGGCCGTTGCCAATCGGGTCTGGCCATACCTTAGAGGGAGGAATATTTTTCCCGGATTGCACCAATCACCTCTTTGATGTCCAGAAAAGCCTCCACCAGTTTCGGGTCAAAATGTTTATCTTTTTGTTCAACAATATATTCCAAAACCTGGTCTTCCGGCCAGGAATTTTTGTAAGAGCGGTCTGAGATCAGGGCGTCATATACATCTGCCAAAGCTACGATTCTGGCGACCAGGGGGATTTCTTCCCCTTTTTTACCCTTGTCCATTGAGATCTCAGTGTTGTGAATGTTTTCCATAGGCCCTGGATATCCGCTGCCATCCCACCGTTCGTGGTGATTGAGGGCAATTTCAGCTGCCATATCATCCCAGTCGGAATTGGAATTTGTAAAGAGCCGGGCGCCAAAAACAGTATGGAGCTTCATGTGGTTGAACTCTTTATCATTTAAACGGGCCCGTTTTTTCAGGATTGAATCGCTTATTGCCACCTTGCCCACATCGTGAAGCATGGCAGCAATACGCAGAATATCTTTTATACGTTTTACCTTTTTGTCGGGGATATGGTTTTTATGGGCCCAGCGCTGATAGATCTCAATGGCATAGGAGGCGACCCGGTTCACATGGGCGCCGGTCTCCTTGGGATCTCTTAATTCTGCGATTTTTATCATGCGCAGGATAATTTCCCGGGTGATCCGGGCTCTTTCAATGGCGTTGGCTGCCTGGTTGGCGAACAGGGAGACAAGATGTTCATCATATTTGGTGTAGGGAATGATCTGCTGGTTTTTGTCTTTGGCGTTGATGATCTGGATTACTCCGATAACCTTATCCCGGCTGGTGATTAATGGGACGGTCAGGGTGGATTGGGTATGGTAAGATGAGGAGTCGTCGAATGACCGGTTAAATGAATAGGGCACATGGCTGGGAATTTGATAGACATCCTCAATGATCAGGGGTTTTTTATTCAAGGCAACATAACCGGATATAGAATCATTGTTGATGGGGATCCTTTGCTTGGAGTAGAGGTATTTGTTGCTGCTCTTGGTATCTTTCATTAACGTATCATTCTGGACATATTCAAAGGATAGCTCTTCTCCCTGGATAAGGTAGATGGAGCCCGCATCTGATCGGGTAATTTTTCGTGCCTCACTCAACACCCGGTCCATCAGGGAGTCAATATCATGAATGTGGCTCAATCCTTCGTTTATTTTTAGAATTTCAATGATATTGTTTTTTCTTACTTTTTGTTGCATTTTACCGGTTTAGCACTGTCTGCACATCACCATAATTAAATGATATATAGCGCTAAAAGTCAATAGGGGATTGCTTCATTTCTATGGACTGAAGAATATTTTTATGATATTGTAACCGTATGCCTAAGGACAAAGATATCAACGTCGAGATGGCACTTGAGGAGATCCAACGCTTTCAGATTGAGAGTGCCAGTCATGCCAAGGTAGTACGCCTTCCTGCTTTTGCCGGTTCATTCATGGATTATCCGCCCGAATTAGCAGTTGAAATTGTAAACATCTTCAAACAGAAAGGGATTCAACATCTCTATTCCCACCAGTCTCAAGCCATAAATGAAGTTTTACAGGGTCGTCACGTGGTTGTGGCCACTCCCACTGCTTCCGGAAAAACGTTGATATACAACGCTGTCACCCTCGATGCCCTGACCCGGGATGCTGCCTCCAAATCACTTTTCCTCTTTCCCACCAAAGCCCTGTCCCAGGACCAGCTGGCTGAACTTTTTTCTCTGAATAAATTGCTGGATGACAGGCTGGGCCTTTATACCTATGATGGCGACACCCCGCAGAGTATGCGCCGCTCCATTCGTAAACAGGCGCAAATAGTTCTCTCCAATCCCTATATGCTCCATTCCGGAATATTGCCCCATCATACCAAATGGGTCAACCTTTTTGAAAATCTAAAATATGTGGTGATCGACGAGTTGCATTATTACACCGGTGTTTTCGGCTCGCACATGGGGAACATTATACGGCGGTTAAAACGGATTTGTGATTTTTATGGTTCAAAACCGATTTTTATCATGTCTTCGGCAACCATATCCAATCCCCAGGAGCTGGCTGAAAAAATAACTGAGGAAGAGGTGGTTTTAATAGAAAAGAGCGGGGCTCCCCGCGGGGAGAAATACCTGGTTTTTTTCAATCCGCCGATCATTAATAAACAATTGGGAATCAGGGGTTCTTATATATCAATTACACGCCATATTGCCGGTATCCTGTTGAAAAACGGCCTGCAAATAATCACCTTTGCCAATGCCCGGCTGATGACTGAAGTGCTGTTAAAATACCTTAAGGCTGATTTTGAAAAAAAGGTGAGTGAAAAGGGCCGCATCAGGGGATATCGTGGCGGTTACCTGCCGCAAAAACGGCGCGAAATTGAGAAAGGCCTGAAGGAGGGTAAAATCCAGGCTGTTGTCTCTACCAATGCGCTCGAGCTTGGCATTGATATTGGTTCTCTGGATGCGGCGATTCTGGCAGCCTATCCCGGCACCATTGCATCCACCTGGCAGAGATTTGGCCGTGCCGGCCGCAGGAGCGGCAAGTCAATCGGCGTCCTTGTCTCCTCCTCTTCGCCATTGAACCAGTTTGTAGCCAACCATCCTGAATATTTTACCGATAAATCACCGGAAATCGGCCGGATTAATGCCGATAATCTTACTATTCTGATCGATCATATCAAGTGTGCAGCTTTTGAGCTGCCCTTTGTCAAGGGAGAGTCTTTCAGCAATGAAAACCTGGAGGATATTTTAAATCACCTGGCTGACAACCAGGTACTTTTTAGAAAAGAGGAGAAGTGGTTCTGGACTGAGGAGGGTTACCCGGCCGACGCTGTCAGTATTAACAGGGTCAGTTCCGATAATTTTGTGGTGGTTGACCGGACTGAAAAAGAGCGGGTCATTGCCGAGGTCGATTTTTCCAACGCCCTGGAAACCCTTCACGCCAAGGCAATCTACATGCTGGAAGGTGAGCAGTATGTGGTGGAAGAATTTGACTATGAAAACCGGAAAGCCATGGTGCGTCGATCAAATGCTGATTATTACACAGATTCCATTACTTATACCAAAATTTCAGTCCTTGATATTTTTGACGAGACCAAGGGCAGTATCTATGACTTTTTCTATGGCGATGTTCATGTGTATTCCCAGGTGGTGGGTTTTAAAAAACTGAAGTTTTTCACCAATGAAAATGTGGGGGCCGGAGATCTTCAACTGCCTCAATATGAGATGCATTCCACCGCGTTCTGGCTGACCATCAATCGGGACAGCTTACTGAATCTAAGCATCTCAGCTGAAGAAAAGGTGGAGGCTGTCTCCGGTATTGCCTTTTTGATGAGGCACGTGGCTGCTGTTATCCTGATGTGCGATGTGAAAGATCTCGGTGTGGCTGTGGAGGACAATACCAGCAAGGCGGAAATTCACCTGCAGTCAATTAAAAAATTGCCGACTGAAGCAATGAAGGATATGGCCCAGTTTGAACCCAATATCTATATTTATGATAAATTTCCCAATGGCGTTGGTTTTTCCGAGGTGTTGTACGAACAGGTGGATCAGTTGCTGCAAGGCGTCCTGGATGTTATCAGTACCTGTGCCTGCCTGCGCGGCTGTCCATCCTGTGTTGGGCCGCCGGTCCGACCGCAGGGCAACCATAAGGATGCGGCCCGTTTTATTGTCAGTGGATTACTGCAAAAGATATACCACTAAAAGGAATTGAAAAAACTCCTTTTTGGTAATATAATTGGTATTAAAGTTATGACAGAACAAAAGCTGTATGATATTGAAATGATCTTCATTCAAAATGAAGAAGGCAACCGCTATCGGGTAGAGTGCGTGGGCCGCCACCAAAACAGTGTTGTACTCAATTTTGATAATGTTGAGGGAATTGAACTTGCCGCTAAAAATTCCGTTGAGTTGAAACACTCCTACCTGCAATTATCAGATGGACAGGGAAAAATGTGGAACTTGAAATTTTCTTTTCCCACAGCTGTTTCAATTAGATGTGCGGGGAAAATTATGATCGATGTGATCAGGTAACCAGATCAGATGATTTCAGAAGACATATTAAAAAAAATCAGACGAATAGAGATTATTTCACGAAAATCCTCCAAGGAGGTTTTTGCCGGAGAGTACCATTCCGCCTTTAAGGGACGGGGCATGGAGTTTTCCGAAGTAAGGGAATATATACCGGGTGATGATATCCGTTTTATTGACTGGAATGTATCTTCCCGCATGGGCAAACTATTTGTCAAACAATTTGTGGAAGAGAGGGAATTGACAGTCATCCTGGCCATTGACCTCTCCGCTTCCCTTGATTTTTTCTCAAAAACCAAGAGTAAAAAGGAGATTGCCGCGGAGATCTCGGCGATTATTGCCTTTACAGCGATGTTGAATAATGACAAGGTGGGTTTATTGTTGTTTACCGGCGAAATTGAACGGTTTATTCCCCCCAAAAAAGGGCGCAGTCATTTACTCCGTTTGATCAGTGAAATCCTCAGTTTTACAGCCAAAGGTAAGGGGACTTCTGTAAATGAGGGCCTGGAATATCTCAACCGGGTCATTAAAAAAAAGGCAATCGTATTCTTAATCTCCGACTTTATTGATGAGAACTTTGAACAGGCCATCAAAATTTCCAGCAGTAAACACGATCTGATCGCCATCAAAGTTACGGATGAAAAGGAGGAAACACTGCCTCCAGCGGGAATTTTTATGCTTAAGGATCCGGAAAACGATGATCATTTTTTTGTAAATTTTTCATCAAGGAAACTCAGACGTCGTTTTCAGGAGAAGAAGGAATCCCGGCAGCTTTACCTCGAGCGATTGTTTAAGCGCTACAGTATTGACCATATTAATATCTCGAAAGAAAAGAATTATGAAAAAGCCTTGTTTGACTTTTTCCTGGAACGTAAAAAGAAGTATTCCCGATGAAATCACTATTGCACTTATTGTTATGCCTGTTGTTTATTCTGCCCCTGAGTGCGGAAACCCAGGTTTCCATCAGCAGTTCTACCAATCTGGCCAACCTGGGCGACTGGGTTAACCTCAAGGTCATCGTTAAAACAACTGAACAATTTGATGAAATCAATGTGGTTATGGAAAAGCAACATTTTGAACTCATCACCCAGCAACCCATGCGCCGGCAGGAGCAAGCTGATTTTGTGGTTTATGAAAAGGATTTGACAGTCGCTTTTTTTAAAACCGGTGATTTTACCATCGGCCCCTTAATGGTAGAGATGAAACGTGGTAACCGGGTTGTGGAAGAAAAAACAACCAATTCCCTGTCCGTTACCATTGAATCGATTTTGACCAAAGAGGACAAGGATATAAAACCGTTAAAGGATCTGGTGGCTGTTAAAGGGAATCCATTTTATCTGTTAAAATGGCTGTTTTTTCTGCTGGCAGCAGGGTTAATCGTTTTCCTGGTTATATGGTGGATCCACAAGCTGCGTAATAAACCGGCTCAAACGGTGGAACAAGTCCTCTCGCCGCTCCAGGAGTTGGATAATAATCTGCAGGAATTATTGAATTTGAAGTTATTTGAAAAAGGGAAAACAATGGAGTTTTTTATTCGCCTCATTCGGGTGATCAAACTCTTTTTCCAGCGCAACTTCAATTTTAATGCGGAAGATTTTACAACCTACGAAACCCTCTATACTTTGAGGCGGTATGAGGCGGATCAAAGTATCCTCGATCATATGGATATCATTTTCAATGCTGCGGACCTGGTAAAATTTGCCAAATACCCGGCAGATAAAAAGATATATTATGATGTTGTTACCAGAGTCCGAACCGTTCTGGATAGTTACCAAAAACAACAGCAGAGATTTGAGGAAAAGAGTGAACCATAATGCATATTGCCAATCCTGAATACCTGTTGCTCCTGATCTGGCTACCTGTTTTTTTTCTCTGGCAGAGGTATATAATTCACAAAGGGGAAAGGCACATCGTTTTTTCGGCCCAGTCGCTTGTCGGAAATTCGGAAAAGAGTCTGAAAATTGTCCTCATTCGCAACCTGTATTATGTCAAAATAGCCGCTTTATTGTTATTGATTCTGGCCGCATCACGACCGCAAATATTAAATTATTTTCAGATTGAGAATAAAAAAGGGATCGATATTCTGGTCACTGTGGATATCTCCGGTTCCATGGCCGCCATGGATTTTGTCACTAAAAACCGACTCGAAGTGGCCAAGGAAGTCATATCAAATTTCATTAAAAAGAGGAAAACCGATCGGATTGGCCTGGTGGTGTTTGCCGGAGCCTCTTATACCAAATGTCCGCTGACCATTGACTATGAATTAATAAAGGATTCACTGCAAAAAACTGAACTGGGTGAATTAGAGGACGGCACGGCCCTGGGTATGGCCCTGGCCACGTCGGTCAACCGCATCAGTCAGTCCAAGACGACCACTAAAGTGATCATCCTGCTAACCGATGGTGTGAACAATAGGGGAGAGATTGATCCCAGGGACGCTGCCAATATTGCCCGCGATTTTAAAATCAAGGTCTACACAATTGGTGTTGGTACCCGTGGCAAGGCCCCGTTTCCAATAACCGGTTCGGGGGGCAGAACACAGCATGTAATGGTGGATGTGGAGATAGATGAAGCGTTGTTAAAGGAAATTGCCTCTAAAACCGGAGGATTGTATTTTAGAGCCACCGATCAAAATTCCCTGCAAAAAATCTTTCAGGAGATTGATCGCTGGGAGAAGTCAGAAGTAACCTCCAGAACTATTTCAGAGGCCCGGGAATTATATCACTATTTTATCCTGTTCGGGCTGGCGTTGCTGCTACTGGTTGAATTCTCCTCCCGCTCCTGGTTGCGCAGCCTTCCTTAATTATTTTTAATAAATAACCAAAATATATATTTTTACCGTATTATGTTTTTTAATAATGGAGGAATATGATGAAAAGATTTTTAATCCTGATGCTGAGTTTAACCCTAATCTCAACATCATTACTCACCGCTCAGGTGAAGAAAGAGAAGAAAGAAGATCCTTTAAAGAACTTAGTGCTGGTGGAAAAGCCCCAGCCGGTTCCAGATACCATGAACAAGGGATTTTTATCAATCACTGCCAGGGACGCGGGCGCTTACCTGAAGTTTCTATCCTCAGACTCTTTGGAAGGTCGCGATACAGCCAGCCATGGTTATGATGTCGCTGCTGAATTTGCGGCAGCCCTGTTCAGCAAATGGGGGCTTAAACCGGCCGGTGATATGGCCAGGCCAGTGTTTCGTGGTTTTATGTCTGCGCCCGGCAAGCCGGCAAAACTCAAACGCGGCTATTTTCAGAATGTGGCCATGAAAGAAGTGTTACAGAATGACAGCAAAGTTGTGGTGGAGTGGCAAAAAGGCAGACATTCGAAGAAACAAACCTTTACGGCAAACGTTGATTATACCTATTCTGCCAGGGATGGTATGACCTTTTCCGCGCCTGTGGTTTTTGTGGGGTATGGCATTGATGAAAAGTCTCTGAAATATAATGAATACAAAGGTGTGGATGTGCGCGGTAAGATTGTCATGATGTTGAGTGGAACTCCCCGGGCTGATGATGCCAAATCTCCTTTTAAGCAAGGTAAGCTTAAAGCAAAATACGCTCCCAGGAGGCGTATGAGCAGGGGTGGTTTTTCCAAGGTAAAATTTGCCAAGGAAAAAGGCGCTGTTGCTGTAATCATGCTGGAGAACTCGCCCCATAAGCGAGGGGATGTGGCCGAAGGAATTTTGAGAAGACAGAAGGTCAATGATGAACGGTCAATCATTCCCGGAAAACGCCGCCGTATCTCCCTGGTCCAGGTTTTACCGCCCATGCCCTGGGAGACTCTGCCTACCATTCGCGCTTCCCGTCAAATGGCTGATATCATTCTCAAGCAATTTGGCAAGAGTATGGATGGCTTAAAGGAAAAAATTGAGAAAAATCTGAAATCCCAATCCATGCCCCTTCCTGGAGTGACCTTCACTCTGGCAAGCCGGGTCAAAACCAAGCTGGTCTCCAGCCCCAATGTGCTGGGCTATATTGAGGGGAGCGATCCCAAGCTTAAAGATGAAGTGATTGTGATCGGGGCCCATCTTGACCATCTGGGTAAACGCGGGGATTATGTATTTAATGGAGCTGATGACAATGGTTCCGGATCCGTAGCGGTTATGGAAATTGCCGAGGCCTTTGCCAAAAACAAGGTTAAACCCAAACGCTCAGTCCTGTTTGCCCTTTGGACCGGTGAAGAGAAGGGGCTGCTCGGTTCGGTTTATTATGTGCAAAATCCTTTTTTCCCATTGAAAAAGACGGTGGCAAATCTGAACCTGGACATGGTGAGTCGCACCTGGACCAAAGCAGGCCTTACCCGTATGGGTCGCTGGTTTGGCATTAAAGTGGACAAAAAACTGCTGTCCAAGATTAAGTTGGATAACTTCCTGGCTCCCGGTTTTGACGCCAATGCACCCATGCTAAAGGATGCCATTAAAACGGCCAATCAGTATGTGGGTATGTCCCTCTTTTTACGAGGCTCCAAAACCGCCTCGGGCGGCAGTGACCATGCGCCGTTTGCCTTTAAAAAATTACCCTGGGCCTTTTTTATGGCCAACATGACCAAAGATTACCATCAGCCCACTGACAGTTTTGACAAGGTGAGCCTGTAATTGATTGAGAAAATTACCCGCCTGACCTACCTCACCGCCTTCCATCTGGCAAATAAATAGAAATTTAACCTAACCAATAATTTGAAGACGAAAAGGGGCATCCGCAAGGGATGCCCCTTTTATTTTATCGGATTTGGATTTTTGGAGAATAAATCCAAATTTTTGGATTCCCTATAAGCCTCTTGCCGCTTACCTGCGTATAATCACACTTTTCCCCATGGATATTACATGGAACCAATTATGCTTATTATACCCTGTTAAAGGCGGGATACGTTGGTATCAAGGAGGTGAATATGGAAAAGAATCGTTTTTTTCTGACAAGTATCATTCTATTTCTGGGTTGGCTGAGTATTCCTGCCCAGCCGGTACAGGTGGATACCCGCTCAAAGGTTTCGGCTGTAACCGTGTATCCGGACCGTGCCATGGTTAATCGGCAATGGCAGCAGGTATTTAAACCGGGAGTTTATTCTCTAAATTTTTCTCACTTACCGGTGACCCTGATCGACCGGTCTGTCCGTGTTTCCGGAAAAGGCGGGGCTGAGGCGGTTATCCTCAACGTAAAGGTGGAAAGGGACACTCTGACCACTGCCTTTAAACAGGAGATGCGGGACCTTGAACAGGAGAAGGGGCGGTATCAGGAACAGATTTTGCGGGTGCAGGATCGATTAAAAGCGCTGGGCAAAAGGGAGAAATTTTTACTCTCTTTAAGTGAACAAACGGTTGAGGCTTTAAGTAATGCCAAACAGATCTCCCAAATTTCCCTCAAGGAGCATCAGCAAAATCTCGATTTCCTGGAGAATCAGCTCAACCAGGTGTACCAGCGGCAGCGGCAATTAAAAAAGCAACAGCGGGATTTCAAAGAAAAAGTGGCGTTAATTCAGGGAAAATTTGAAAAGAATCAGCAGAAGAGGAGGAAGGCAGAGAAAAAGATCATGGTGGACATTGAGGTTAAAAAAGGGGGGGACCTCCGTCTGGAGGTAGCCTATATGCTGCGTGAAGCATCCTGGAAACCCACCTATGACTTACGCTTCAACTCTACCGGCAAGGGAGCTTCCCTTACCTATGGGGCACTGGTGCAGCAAAAAACAGGCGAAGACTGGAAAAATGTGCGCCTCACCCTTTCCACTGCCCGGTTGATGGTATACAGGAGTGTACCTGAGCTGAAGCCCCAATATTTTAATGGACCCAATACCGGGGGCATTGGCATGATCAGGGGTTTGGTTGAGCTGGCGGATGGTGGACCTGTTCCCGGCGTGGCCGTGACCTTGTACCGTCATGGCAGCTCATGGAAGAAAACCGTTAGTGATGAAAATGGACGGTTTGTTTTTATTTACGTTCCAGCCGGCAGTTACAATTTAAGGTGTGACCTGGAGAGTTTTAAGTCAGGCCAGATAAAAAATCTGCTGGTTTACGGCAATAAAATTACCCTGCCTAAAATAACGATGGAAACCGGCACCATACAACAGGAGATCGTTGTGTCCGGGGAAGCCCCGGTGATTGATATGCGGAACAGTGGTACGAGCTACAATTATCCCAGGGAGTTCTGGTCCAGCCTCGGCCGCAGCGGATCAGGAGGAAGATCCTACAGCAGCGGCAGCGGCAGTCGGGAACAACGCATAAGCAAGTTGGATTCCTCCATTTCCATGAAAGACATAGCCAAAGCCCTGGGTGTGGAAAAATCCTTTATGAAGTCGCAGGGGATTAGTACCACCTTTTCCCTGAAGCACAGGGAAACCGTGTTGAGCACTGATCGTTTTCAGAAGGTCACTGTTTTTATAAATCCCGTGGAAGTAAAACTGGAACACCTGGCCATCCCCAAGTTGTCCGACTTTGCCTTTCTCAAAGCCAAGGCAAAGAACAGCACCAAGGTGCCGCTGCTGGCCGGAAAGGTCGATTTGTTCTATGACGGGGCCTTTGTCAATACCTCTCATCTTGATTTTAAGAATCCCGGTGAATCCTTTGAATTACCGGTTGGCGTGGATGAGACCCTTCGTCTGGAACGTAAGGTCTTAGAGATTAAATCGAAAAACAAGGGGCTCTTTAAAAAGAAAACAGTACGAAAATTGGGCTATACCATAAAGATAAAGAATTTTAAAAACAGGCCTGCCCTGCTCACTGTTTTGGATCAAATCCCGGTGTCTCATGATAAGAAGGTTAAAGTGACAATCACGTCTGTTAAACCGGCAGCCCAGGTGGAAAAGGAGATAAAAAAAGACGGCATCCGCAAATGGCAGATGCTTATTCAGCCGGGAGCAGAGAAATTGATCGAGGTTAAATACATCGTTACCTCACCCAAAAATTATATGATTCAGGAAGGGGATTAAACGATTGCTGTTTTTTTTGTGAACCTCAGGGCAGGTTTATACGTCGAAGGGTATTAGGGTGATGGACCTTATGGAGGGAGTATGAAGAAGCTTATACTCATATTAATTATGTTGCTGATGAAACTGCTGCAATTGATTTAAAATATTGCTTAAACCTGGCGGATTATTTTTTACAACGGAGTTGTTCCGGGTAGCGGGCCTTTTAGCCTCTAGCCCCTAGCCAAAAAATTAATCACTAGTATCTTAGATTTCTAATTCGGCTTTATGGTATTGATTTTCTGACTATTTCTTAAAAATCGGTTCTTTGTCTTATATCTTTTTGGATTGGGTCACGTATCAATGTTTGTGATCTAGCTCTCACATGTTAATGGGGCATATTGTTTTGTTGGAGCAGGAATAAAATCATAGGAGAAATTAAAATGAAAATACGAAAAATAATGATCTTAGTGACAGTTATTATAGTTGTCACAGCATTTATAATATTTATCCTGAAAATAACCTCAGGCAACAATAAACAATTAAGAGAATCATTCCCAAATTATATCGGTTCCTACTTTGGAGGAAGCGCCAATGAATCAAGCTGGGGCATCGCACTGGATGATGCCGGAAATGTATACGTTACCGGATATACGGCATCGCCTGATTTTCCAACGAAACCAGAATCATATGTTTCCACTGAAAAAGGAAAGGGTGACGTCTTTGTTTTGAAATTTGACAAGGATTTGAAGACACTCCTTGCCTCTGCATTAATTGGGGGAAGCGATGATGAAGTCGCTTACTCGATACTTTATGACAAGAAAGGATTTATCTATATCGCCGGATACACTGGTTCCAAGGATTTCCCAGTTACACCCTCTGCCTATGCCACCCAATACAACGGTGGAGATGGGGATGGATTTATTCTTAAAATGGATAAAGATTTAAAATCAGTCATTGCTTCAACATTCCTTGGGGGCAGCGGAAAAGAAAACGACTGGTACAGCGCCGAGATTGTTTTGGATAAACACGGTGATATTTATATGGCGGGCAATACCTCATCAAAAGATTTTCCAACCACGCCAGGTGCCTATAGTACGAAATATCATGGAGGCGGCAAAGATATTTTTATCGCAAAACTCGATTCCAAACTAGAAAAATTGCTCGCTTCGACCCTTTTTGGCGGAAAGGCCAACGATCAGATAGGCAGAAGTCTCCGTATCGATCCGAAGAATGGTGAGATTTGCATAGCAGGCATTACCTTTTCTCCTGACTTCCCCACTCCGCCAGACGCATACAGCCGTACGGTCAGCGGGAATCTAGACGGATACGTAGCCAAATTCACGCCCGATCTGGCCAGACTGACCCGATCAACCGTACTGCCTTCCGGATGGATATACAGCATGTTTATTCATGAAAACGGTGACATATACGTCGGTGGGCACACCGGGATCGGATTGCCCACAACACCGGATGCATTCTATCAGAAATTTGACAAACACATTGACCAGGGATTTATCTCAAAATTCAGCAATGACCTGACCCAATTAAAGTCATCAACGATTTTACCAGGAACCCCTACTACGGCAGGGGGTGGACAAATCTGTTCTCTCAATCTGGGCCAAAGTCTCGAAGGGGATATCATCTCCGCTGGTTGGGCCGGGACAAAGGATTTCCCATCGACTCCCAATGCGTTTGACGAGACTCACAATGGCAAAGGTGACACCTATATTCTGAAGAT
>CBFDCH010000010.1:0-12737 GCA_965603235.1 uncultured bacterium
GAATTTGCCGGTCAACCGAATGGAGTATTTGGCACAAAGTCAGGAGGAGGAGCAGGACAGAGACCAATCCCTTTTGCCAATTCACAATACAACTATTTTAAATAAAACCATGATCTTTTTCAAATTATTGGCTATGATGAGATTTTTATATTAAAATTACTATATAGTCATATGATTAAAACACTGATTTTGTCTTTGATGGCGGTGTTGATTAACACCTTGCTGGTCATCCCTGCCACAGCTCCCGACTTTGTTGTCAGTGATATTGAGGTAAGGCCCAACAAATTTATCTATATCAAATTGCAGAACCGTTCCGAAAATTCACTAAAAATTACAGCGCAGCAGGGCGAGGTGATTTTTTTAACCCTTTACATCAACAACATAAAACGGGCAGAGTACAAAGCAAAATACTTAGACAAACGGCTGTGGCTTAAAAATAGTATCGTTTTTTTTCGCACAAATTTCCGTCTCATTGATCCTTTAAAAATCAAAGTGGAGATCAACCGCGAACACCATATCCCTGAGTCCAGCTTTACCAACAATATCCTGGAAAAAAGTTTAAATTGAATGAGTTTTTCAAAAGAATTGGTTGAAAGATTAAGAAGGAAAGAACCGCAGGCCCAGCGGGAACTTTTCGAAAAATACAATGCCCGCATCTTTCTCTATTTTAGATTAAGAATCAAAGGAGAAGAAGATTACGAGGATCTGGTGCAGGAGGTTTTCGCCTCATTTTTTGACGGAGTATATAAAAAAAAGGTTGAGGAGGACCGTTTTATCGGACCCTATATATTCGGTATTGCCAAACGGGTTGTTTATAATTTTTTTTATAAAAAAAAAACGGAGTGAAAAAATACGCAGCCGGGTAGGCAACGAACTTGCTATTTCATACGAATTTGATGAAAAAAACAAGCTGGAAAATGAAAATGTCACCCAGCTCATTCAAAAAATAATAGAGAAGCTGCCCGCCATTGATAAAGCCATCCTGAAGGAGTTTTATTTAAAGGAAAACAGTGTCGGAGAAGTGGCAGAAATCGTAGGAAAATCGAAACATTATGTCAGTGTTAGAAAGCTCAGGGCCATAAATCGAATAAAAAGTGAAATATTAAAGAATAAAAACGTATATATATAGGGAGAGGCAACCGACAATGACTTGTAAAGAATTTTATCAGCTAACCGATGATTATTTACGGGGAAACCTCTCTGAAAAGATACAAGAAGTCTTTGAAGAGCACTATTTTTCCTGTGATAAATGTTTTGACCACATCCAGATTAGCGAACGACTGTTCAGTAAAGAGGTCAGAATTGTAATGCAACAAAAAAAACCGTTCTGGTTGATCAAACCGGCTTTGATATTCTCTTCCCTTCTGGTTGTGGCTTTTTCAGCAGTTATCCTTTTTAAATCCCAGGAGCCCATCCACATCTCCTTCAAACCTCCGGTATACATAACCCCTGAAGTCCGTGACACACAAACCGATACCAAAATTGTCCGCCGGGTAGCGGTTGCCATGAGTCACTACCAAAAGGGTGATTATCAGCAAACCCTGAACACCCTCAATAAAATACCTGCTCCCTCCGCTAATTTTCAGGTTACATTTTTCAAAGGGATTTGCTACCTGATGACCGAAAAATTTGAACAGGCCCTGCCAGAGTTTGATAAAATCATTAGAGAAATGAGTCCCTCATATTATGATGAGGCTCTCTATTACAAAGGGATAACCTTGCTGAAGCTAAATAAAACCAGGCAGGCCATAACAGAATTAAATAACCTGGCTAAAATGTTCAGTCCATATGCGGATAAAGCCAGAAGTATGCTGCGGCAAATTGACAAAAAACCGCGTTCGGCAAAACCCAATATTAAACGATAATTCAAAAAATCCACTTGCTGGCTCCTTAAAACGATTGAATTTATTACAAAAATTCCCAAAAATTCACACAGCCCCGCAGATGTCATTCTGGTACTACCCTACCCATTTAGCGATCATCCCTCGTTTCCGGAGAGTATTTTAAAACGGAGCCTGGAAACGGCCGGGTTTTCTGTTGGGATTCTGGACACGCCCTATTGGCAGGAGGCAGAGTCCTTTGCTGCATTGGGTAAACCAAATCTCTGCTTTGCCATCGTCTCCGGCCCCCTCGATTCTATCGTGCTAAATTATACAGCCTCCAGGAAACGGAGGAGAGAAGACTTGTATCAATTCACAGGCTTCGCTTATTTCCCCGGCTCGCCGCCCTCTATCAAATTTAAAGTCAGACCGGACCGGACTGTGCTGGTATTCGCCAATCTGATTAAATCACGTTTTCAGGAGACTCCTATTATTATTGGCGGTATGGAATCATCCATGCGCCGGTTTGCTCATTATGATTTCCAACAGCAAAAAATCCGCCGCTCAATCCTTTTAGACAGCCGGGCTGATATCCTGGTTACGGGCAGGGGAGAAAAACAACTGGTGGCTATTGCAGGGATGTTAAAAAATGGAGTCAGAACAACCGAGATCAATCTGCCGGGAACAGCCAGAATCGTTTCGGCGATACCGGAAAACAATTGTGTAATCTTACCATCCTGGGAATCCATACTCAAAGATCAATCAAAACTAATGGTATCCCAGCAACTGACTGAACAGGCCAATTTTCAGTCAAAAATTATCCTGCAACAATACAGCAACAGGTATGTTTTGGTAAATCCAGCCATGGACTACACGGCAGCAGACCTGCAAGAAGCCTATGAGCATCCCTTTACCCGTCTCCATCCCGGGGAAAAACAATTGTCCCCGGCATTAATGATGAATTTGTTTTCCATTACCTCTCATATCGGCTGTGGCGGTGGCTGCTCATTTTGCTCCATATCCGGTCATGAAGGAAAGCACATTATTTCCCGTTCTTTTGATTCAATAAAAAGTGAAATTGAAACCTTCCAGACTCACCCCAAGTGGCAGGGAATCGTATCGGATATTGGTGGACCCACAGCAGATATGTTTGGGCAGTCCTGCCAGGTTTCCGAATGTCAAAAGCCATCCTGCCTGTTCCCCCGGGAATGTCCCAATTTTTCTTTGAATCAAGATTATTTGAAGCTGCTACGTAAATGCCGGATTTTACCGGGAGTAAAAAAAATTTTTGTGGGATCCGGCCTCCGCTACGATCTGTTGTTGAAAGATCCGGAATTACTGGAGGAGATCCTCCGTTTTCATGCTGGAAAATTCTTGCGGATTGCTCCGGAGCATACTGAAGATCATATATTGCAGCTCATGGGAAAACCACCGTTCCAAAAATTGCAGGAGTTTGTCAAACTCTTTCACTCCATTAACCGCGCCTTGAAGCGAAAAATAGCACTCTCTCCCTACCTCATGGTGGGACACCCCGGAGAGAGATGGCGGGATATAGTAACCATGAAAAAGAAATTGGTTTCCCTGGACCTGAAAACCACTGACGTACAAATCTTTACACCAACCCCCGGCACCCTATCAACTGCCATGTATGTGTGCGGCGTGGATTCCTCGGGGCAAACCATAGAAGTCGAACGAGAGATAAAAAAGCTACAGGCACGAAAGAATTATTTAACCAGATAGGCTGATAGTCGGTATGAATTGTAAACCAATCAGAAAAATCATTCACATCGATATGGATGCTTTTTATGCTGCCGTTGAACAACGGGATAATCCTGAACTTAAGGGCAAACCAGTCATTGTCGGCGGGCAGCCCAACAGTCGCGGCGTGGTGGCCACCTGTTCATATGAGGCCAGGGAGTATGGTATACACTCGGCCATGGCAGCCAGCAAAGCATACCGTCTCTGCCCCCATGCCGTGTTTCTATCACCTCGTTTTCATGCCTACAAGGCTGAGTCAAAAAAAATCCGCTCAATTTTCACTGAATATACCGATTTGGTAGAGCCTCTCTCTCTTGACGAAGCCTTTTTAGATGTCACTGTCAACAACAAAAACATCACATCAGCCACCCGTATTGCCCAGGAGATAAAAAACAGAATTTTCAGTGATTTGAAACTCACTGCATCCGCAGGGGTCTCATTTAACAAATTTATTGCCAAAGTGGCTTCAGATATGAATAAACCTGATGGGCTAACCGTAATTCCTCCCCAAAAAGGAGAGGCGTTTGTCGCCGCCTTGCCTATTCGAAAATTTTTCGGTGTGGGTCAGGCAACAGAGAAAAAAATGTTCTCTCTGGGGATAAAAACCGGAGCTGACCTAAAAAAATATACCCGCCAATGGCTGCTCCACCATTTCGGTAAAGTAGGTGAATTCTATTTCCAGATTTGTCGTGGGATTGATGAACGAGCGGTAAATCCGCACCGGGAAAGAAAATCCATTGGAAAAGAAAGGACGCTGGCCCATGATATTAACGACCTCGAAGAGATGAAAAATATCCTGGCACAGATTGCTGGAGAACTTGAAGAGCTGATAAAAAAATCTGGATTTCTGGGGAGGACGATTACCTTAAAAATAAAATACCATAATTTTGATTGTATCAGTCGAAGCGTCACATTACCCCGGCCCATAACCGACGGTAATCAAATCATCCCCCATGTGGAGGAGTTGCTTAACAGGACTGAGGCAGGCCACAAAAAAATTCGCCTTCTGGGTATCTCCATCGGGCAACCGACAGGCCAAAGCAGTCGGACACCAAGTTCCGGTACACTCTTCAAAGGACGCGATTAATTCTTTTTGTAACGAACGCCCTTCTTGATCCAGTCCGCAGCCGGTTTTCCCTTTAGATAATGATCCAGATACTGTTTCATTTTTATCGAATAATCGAGTTTATTGGCATACTGCTTGAGATGGTGCGGTTCGTTGCGGTATTGCAGAAAAATGCACTCTTTGTCTAATCGACGCATGGCCAGGTAAAGCTCAATCCCCTGATACCAGGGCACGGCTCCATCCTTATCACCAAACTGGATCAATAGAGGTGTTTTAATCCGGTCAGCAAAAAATACCGGTGAATTATCAATGTACTTTTGCCGGCTATCCCACAATGTGCCACCAATACGGCTTTGACTCTTTTCGTACTGAAATTGACGGGCCAGGCCACTGCCCCAGCGAATGCCGCTATAGGCGCTGGTCATATTGGATACTGGTGCGCCGGCAATTGCTGCCGCAAATATATTGGTTTGAGTAATAACAAAAGCAGTCTGATACCCGCTCCATGAATGACCATGCAGGGCCACAGCCTTTGGATCAGCGATTCCCATGTCTATCAATTTCTGAACTCCGGGCACCAGACACTTGCTTGCTGCAAACCCGGGTTGCCCCACTTCAAAACGAATATCAGGCAAAAAAACCACATACCCATTACTGGTATAAAATGGAAAACATGGGCGGTGGTTGACCACCACCTGATTAAATTCAAACAAACGCTGAGAAAAGACCCGGTAGTAATAGACCAGGACCGGATAGCGCCTGCCAGTCACAAACTTCTCTGGCTTGATGACCACCCCCTGTAACGGGATTCCATCCATACTCTGCCACCTTATCAATTGGGCATCACCCCATAAAAAATCTTTTATCTGTGGATTTTCATCCGAGAGTTTCATTCTCGTTTTAAACTCGGGATCAGCCCGCCAAATATCGGGAAATTCACGAAAATCCTGGCGTGTATAGAGCAGGACGTCAGCGTCTTTGGCCTTTCTAACCAGAGAATACTTCTTGTTGCCAGTTGCCAGGGGGAAACTTCCCGATTCACCAATCCTGGCTCTATAGATATGAGTGTATTTTTTGTCATGGGCAAATGTGGTCATAAGCACATTTTGTTTATTCCTAAAAAAGCGCATTTCCTTATCCAATTTACGGATACGAAAAGAGAGTCGTTTTTTTCTTCCCTCTCCCGCAGTTATGGTGAATTTTTTCCCAGTGGCTGTTGAAAACTGCCAGATATCGTATTTGTCATTGATTAAGACTCCTTTATCCTTTGCCAGCCAGCCCACCAGGCCATAGCCGGGAACCACGGCTGGATAATCGTGGTCTTCATCGTAAAATGGTACGGATAATGAGTCAGTTAAACATTTTGTGGCAAGGGTACGGGTATTCAATAAATACCAGTGTTTCCCCCTGTAATAGGCCACAAATTTCCCGTTTGGAGAGAGGTGAACATCATGCTGATGTCGCGTTAATATCTTTTTCCGTAGGCCATTTTTAATGTTAATAAGATAAATATCCTGATACCAACCATCCCAGGTGATCTCCCTGAAATAGGGGATTCCCGAATTTGCCAGCATAAAAAAGGGATTTTCCGCAGGTCGGCTATCCGTAATCTGATTGTCGCCCAATTGGACCAGATGTTTTAATTTCAACCAGAATACCGCTGGATAGGTTTTCTTTTTAAAACGGTCCCATTGTTTTTTCTGCTGAGGAATGATAAAGGGATCCTGCCAATGCCACACATCAACTCCCTTCTTGCTCAAAATTTTTCCCATGTCAAAAGGATCCTGCTTCTCTGCTGTTTTCTCCTTACTTTTTTCCTTCCTATAAAACATTTGATATTCATCCTGCGGTTTTAGGCCAAAAAAGAGCCGCTCCTCATCTTCTGTCCAGCGTAATGTATTTTGCGAGGGCAACAGCCACCCCGCTGGTTGGTTCTTTCCATGAATTGCCGAAAAAAGCTTTTTGGTCTTCCCACTCCAAATCCATAGCTGGCAGCCGGGTGGTACACGAGATTTGTCCTTCTCTTCCATCCGCTGGCTTAAGAAAGCGAGGAGGCTTGATTTTTTACTCCAAGTAAGATGGAAGTAGGAACTGTTATCATCTTGATGTAAAATTTGTAATTCTTCAACACCCTTGATCAAGCGTTTTATCACCAGTGATCGTTTTTTCTTATCCTCACTCTCTTTCACAAATACCAGATACCTAGAAACCGGATCCAAAGCAAACGAGCTGACCCTTGCCACTCGTTGCTTATGGCCACTCGTAAGATGGATAAGCAGCAGATCTCCGTGCTTTTCTTTTTGTTTTTTTTCCCCCATTTTATCATTGTTTTTCTTCCCTTCCTCTTTTTTCCCTGCCTTCTTTTCTCCTGGCAACAATTGAATAGCCAGCCACCGGGAATCTTTGGAAAAGACAAATCCTTTCACTCTGTCAAAGTTTGTCATCTTTCCATTTGCCGTGTTCAACAGGATCATTCCCGTTTTTTTCTTCTTTTTACCTTTTTTCTCTGCAGCAGAAACATCTGGATTTAATATTGCGGCCGCCCATTTCCCATCTGTTGTAATTGCAGGCTTACTCCCCCGTTTGATCACAAATATCTTCTTATCGCCAGTAGACACTACTTTTACTTCAGGATTACCACGATCAGGAACCGCGGCATAAATCAACCAGGCCCCATTATCCGAGATCTGTGTGTTTTTTATCTGTTTAAATTTCATCACATCCTGAAATGTCAACACCCTCTTCTCTTCGGACTGCAGCTGTAATCCTGAACAAACCAAGAGGCAACACAACAAAAAACAGCCAAAATGGACTCTACTATGCTTGAATACATTCATAATCATACCTCCAGACTACTATTGTATAAAAAGAATCTCTGGTTTTCAATCGGAGAATTAATGACTTAATTATATTGGATTTTACCGATAAAAAAAATTCCCAAAGAAAGGCACACCGTATCAGGGATGATTGGCTTTATGAAGTTAAGCCGAATTCTTTGCCGATTTTGGCAAACACATCGATAATTTTATCAAGATGATGATTTTCCAGAGTGGCAATGAAACTGCTGCGGATCAATTGCATCCCCTGCGGTACGGCCGGTGAGATTACCGCATTGGCAAATACCCCTTCATCCATCAGGCGGCGCCAGAACTGGAAGGTTTTGATGTCATCACCAATAATCACCGGAACGATCGGAGTTTCGGTCTCAAGAATTTTCAGGCCAGCATCTTTGAATCCTTTGCGGATATAGTCGCCGACTTCCTGTAAGCGGACAACCCGTTCGGGCTCCCGTTTGATAATCTTCAGGGCAGCGTGAACAGCGGCCACATTTGGCGGCGGCATACTGGCGGAAAATATCTGGGCAATTGAATTGTGCCTGATATACTCAACCACCTTTTTGGGGCCAGCTACAAAACCGCCCAGAGATGCCAAAGATTTACTGAAAGTACCCATTATCAAATCAACATCCTGGCCATTTTTAAAACCGAAGTGAGATGCAGTACCCAAGCCACCCTTACCGATAACCCCGATGGCATGGGCTTCGTCAACCATTAATCTTGCCTTGTACTTTTTGGCCAGCTTGGTTAGCCGAGGAAAGTCCACAATCATGCCGGACATACTGAAAACCCCATCGGTGACCAGCAATTTGGAGGCATCAGCGGGAATTTTCTGCAGTACTCTCTCGAGATGATCCATGTCATTGTTCAAATAGCGTACGACGTTCCCGGCGAGAGCCTTGCTGATCAATGTGCCCACCACAATACTGGCATGATTGTCTTTGTCGCTGACTACATATTCATCACGACCAACCAGGGTGGGGATAATTCCCTGATTGGTTAAAAATCCGGTAGTAAAGAGCAGACACTTTTCCATACCCAGAAAATCCGCCAGTTCCTCTTCCAGTGCCGTATGCAAAACTAAAGTACCATTGAGATAACGAGATCCTGAACAGCTGGTGCCAAACTTGGCAATAGCTTCTCTGCCAGCCTCTATAACTTCAGGATGTTTGGTCAATCCCAGGTAGTTGTTGCTTCCTGCCATAATTATTTCTTTACCCTGAATTTTTACTATGGGGCCATGATTTTCCTCAATTTCAGTAAAATAAGGAAAAATTCCCATAGCCTTAATTTCATCGGCACGATTATCCAAATAACACTTTTCAAACAGGTCCATGTTTCACCTTCCTAGATTTTGTCCTTGGGTATTTTTAAACCCTGCATTACGATATCCAGAGCCAGTTTAATCAAAGGATCCAGCTCCTCTTCCCTCACTTGATGTGACGCTCCCAGCTGCAGAATACCGTTAAGCATGCCCCATAAAACAAAAGCCAGTTCCTTTGCAGAGTGACGTTTCTGTAACTCCCTGGCAGCTATACCACGGGCAAGAACCCTTTGAAATTCCAATAAACATGCAATTTTCTGTGTTTGGATTTCCTCAAGCAGCGGTTCAGGTATGCGGTATCGATTGCTGAAAATGTCAACCAAAAAAAGGAGTTGAAAGTATTCCGGATTTTGTTGATAAAATTGCATATAGGCCTGTAGGCAACGCATGATGCCCTCATCGGCTGTTTGGCTCGATCTGGCTGATTCTTGCAGCATGCCCAGTAAATTATTCAACTGAGCCAGCAGAATTTGGGCAAAAATCTCCTCCTTGCTATCAAAATGGGAGTAAATCGTTCCTTTGCTGAATTCGATTTTTGCCGCGATATCGTCGAGGGTTACACCACCAAATCCACTTCGGGAAAAAAGCTCTTGGGCTGTGGTCAGAATCAGATTCTTCCGTTTTTCATATTCCCTTTGTTTTCTTTCTCTTATGCCCATTTGACTCCCGGTATAATAATAACCCTCGGTCAGAATTTAATTATAATTCAATAAAAATCGATTGTCAAGCTTTTTCTATACAAATTGTTTATTAGCAAACAAATCGGATCAAATCGGTTGACTTGAAAATTCCAATTGGGATAAAATGAGACAAGGAGCATATCATGACCAATAAAAAATCCCCAAAAATTAGCCGGCGTAATTTTTTAAAAGGGGGCACTGCCCTGGGTGTCTCTTCAATGGTTGGGGCGGGAATTTTCTGCAACTCCAGCCAATTATCAGCAGTTTCAGCAGACATTGACATTGCTGTGGCTGAGGGCAAGGATTATTTTAAAAATACAATAAAAGCCGTTGAGCAGCTGGGAGGAATGAAACGGTTTGTCCCTCCCAATTCCCGGGTAGCCATCCTGGCGAATCCTCAACGGAACAATCCCGGCGCCTTTACTAAACCTGAAGTGCTGGCTGCGGCCATTCGTATGTGTAAAGAGGCAGGAGCTCGTGAAGTAAACTGTGTCACCTTGATGAAAGAGAAAAATTGGCAAAATACCGGCCTGAAGGCTGCAGTGGAGAAAGAAGGAGCCAAGATGATGTACGTGGACCTTCAGGATGAATCTCAATTTAAAAAAATTCCCATTCCCAGCGGTAAAAACCTGAAGGAAGCCTTGATCATGAAAGCTTTTTTTAGGAACGATGTATTCATCAATATACCAGTAACCAAAGATCATGCCGGCAATAAGTTCACCGGAACCATGAAGAACCTGATGGGCCTGAATGGACGGGCAAGCAATCGCTCTTTCCATAAACCGGGCTGGAAAACCGAGATCAATAGTATCACCCATCTGGATCAGTGCATTGCCGATCTAAATACCATAATCACACCCAACCTGTGCATCGTGGATGCCACTGAATTTATCATCACCAATGGGCCCTTTGGTCCGGGAAAATTGTTCAAGCCACAAAAAGTAGTGGCTGGAGTGGACCGTGTGGCCATCGACTCCTATTGCTGTACCTTGTGGGGATTAAATCCCAAGGATATAATTATGATCAACAAGGCCCATGAACACAAATTGGGCCAGATCAACTTGAAAAAGGTGAAGATTAAATCCATAAAAACCTAGCAGCTGAGACAAACACCCACAAGCGGTTAGGGGGATCATAACAATGGTAAAAGTAATATTAAGCCTGGTTTATTTGACCCTCATCATATATGGGCCTCTTTTTGGCACAGGCGGGACAACCTCAGATAAAACCTCCCTGCTATCCCTTCTACCTGAAGAGCAGAAACTGCAGGAATGGAAAGCAGACGGGTCGCCGGAGATCGTTAAAGGTGAAGATCTATACCTGCTAATCAATGGCGGTGCGGAAGTTTACCATGAGTATGGATTTAAGCAAGCCCTCTCCCTCAGTTTCAAAAACAGGAGCGGCAAGTACATCAATCTGGAAATCTACCAGATGAACAATGCTGCCAGCGCTTATGGAGTTTATTCATTTAAAACCGGCACCGGGGGCAAAAGTATCTCCTTGGGCCAGGAGGCCCTGCTGGAAGATTATTACCTTAATTTTTGGAAAGGAGAATTTGTGGTAACCTTGATTGGTTTTGACGCCAGCGACACATCACTCGAGGGGATCACCCAAATTGCCAGGGCCCTGGATCAAAAAATAACCAGCGCTGGCAAAAAACCTCATCTTATCCACCGGTTGAAATCAAAGGGGATCGGAGCCAAAAAGATCAAGTACATACGGGGCAACCTGGGACTCTTTAACCAATACCGTTTTGATACGGCCAACATATTCGGCGTAAAAGAGGGCGTAATCGGCACCTATCCAACATTCACACAATTTATTTTTCAATACACTGATGAAAGGGAAAGCGAAAAATGGTATCAGCATGGACTTGGCCGGCTGGCCAAAAACCGACAATTTCATGCCGCTGAACCTGCCGCACCAGCACCCGGTTTTGTTGACAAAAACAATACATTTTTTATACTTTCCTCAAACAAAGAATATATTTTTATAACGATGAGCAAAGATAAAGAGGCTGCGCTGCTCATCCACAAGGCAACTGTTAAATCTCAACAATCCAGGCTGGACAAGGAACCAAAATAGAGGGGATAAATCAATGCCCAGGCTGCAATTAAAACCACTTGCTCACTATCCGTTCTGCATTGAAATTGGCGTGCGCATTACTGATTTGAATTATGGGGGGCATCTCGGCAATGACAGCCTCCTCTCTTTGGCCCATGAAGCCCGGGTGGCTTTTTTAGCTCATTATGGACAATCAGAAAAAAATTGCTTTGGTGTTTCATTGATAATTGGGGATACAGCAATCATATATCAAGGTGAGGCATTTGCGGGAGATACCCTTAAGTTTGAATTGTGTGGCAAAGAGCCCTCCCATTGCGGATTTCGCATTTATTTTAGGGTTACGCGTACAACGGACTCTACTCCTATTGCCTTGATTGAAAACGGCATGGTTTGTTTTGATTATAATGAACGACAAATTGTGCCACTCCCGGAAAAATTGTTAACTCTACTCAAGGATAACCAAAAATGAAATCATTCATCGACCTGGTAAAAAGACGTCAAAGTATGCGGGGATTTTCTACAAAACCCGTTGCCAGGGAATTGATCGATTCCTGTCTGGAAGCTGCTCGCCTGGCGCCATCAGCCTGTAATTCTCAACCCTGGTCATATCTCATTCTGGATGACAAAAAGAAGAAGGATGAACTGACATCCAAGGCTTTTTCAGGTGTCTATAGCATGAACTCTTTCGCCAAAAATGCTCCTGTTTTGATCGTAATGATAACCGAGAAGTCAACTTATATTGCACGAATGGGAGGGATGCTGCGGAATGTCAAATATAACCTGATCGATATCGGCGTTGCCGGGGATCACCTGACCCTGCAGGCAGAAGACCTGGGACTGGGAACCTGCTGGCTCGGCTGGTTCAACGAAAAAGCAGTGAAAAAAGTCTTAAATTTACCCCGCTCAACCAGAATTGATGTAATATTTGCCCTTGGATATCCTGAAAAACAGGAAGAGAAGATAAAAATGCGCAAGAGCATAGGGGAGATTCGCCGCTACCTGGATTAGGTGATATGCTCCAGGTACTCGGCAAACCTGGCCAGGCCCTGAGAAAAATTCTTGCGCCCAAATCCCATGCGGAAAAAATTTCCAGGAAAATCATAGACAGACGCGGGCATCAACGCCACACCTTTTTGCTCAATTAGCCGGAGACAAAAAAGAGAAATATCTTCTTTGATACACAATTCC